>DATDII010000164.1:0-11355 GCA_036521135.1 Candidatus Dormiibacterota bacterium
CGCCTCTGGGAGGCGTCGGGTGGCCACTTCGTGCTCGGCCTCGGCAGTGGCCAGCTGCGACATCCCGCCCACGAGATGGGCCCCTACCTCGACCGGCTCCGCTCCCTGCTGCCCCCGCGCCTTCCCCTCTACCTGGCGGCCCTCGGTCCCCGCATGCTCCGCGTCGCCGCCGAGCGGGCGGACGGCGTCTCGCTCAACTGGTGCACCGCTGACCAGGTGGTGGCGGCGCGCGCCGAGGTAGAGCAGGCTGCCCGAAGTGGAGGACGACCGGTGCCGCCGATCGCCTCCTACATCAGGACGGCCGTCGCCCCTGATCGGGAGAGGGCGTCTGCAGCCCTTGGCGATGCCATGCGGGACTATGCCCTGGGCCCGGTCGTCTACCGCAGGCACTTTGAGCGGATGGGGTTTCGGGAGGACCTGAACCGGCTCGAGGTGGAGCGCGGCCAGCCGAGCGCGGCCATGCTCTCGGCGGTTGGGGTCGCCGCGGAGCCGGGGGCAGGCCGGCAGCGCTTCCTCCAGCAGGCCCGGGGGCTGGACCTGGCGATAGTGCGCGTTCTCGTGACCGCTCCGGGAGATGCGAGCTCGGCCCGCCGGGTCCTGGAGGAGTGCCGGCCTCGCTGATCTGAGGGACGACCTGGCAGGGCTGGCCCGGCACTGAACGGCCGGGCCGGGAGGATTCCGATGTCGGCTGTGCCCCCTCCGGGGCTGCTCCCTGGGGGCCGATCAGCTGTCTCCGCCGGGGCTGGCCGACAATCCGCGACAGCGCGGGAGGCGGGCGGCAGAGTTCTTCGGTGGTGAGCCATGCCTCAGTAACGTGTCTCTGACGTCAACCTCGAACGGGTTGAGACGAGGCTTGTCGATGACAACATCACCAAGGTTGCGGCCCTCGGACTCCATGTATTGGAGATACTGGCGAAGAAGCTTGACGCCTTCGGCATCCGATCGGTCCGGATCCATATCCGCGCTAGAGAACGATGCGACCAAAGTCACTCGATTCTTAGCTCTGGTAACCGCGACGTTGAGGCGTCGCTCCCCACCATCCGTCAGTAACGGGCCGAAGCGATAGGGCGGGTCTCCGCGGGCGTTCTTCCCGTACCCAATCGAGAGGATGATTGCATCGCGCTCATCGCCTAGGACTCTTTCAAGGTTCTTGACAAAGTAGGGCCCTTCCCGCGACTCGTCGAAGAACGTCTGCAGCTTCGCCGCGACGTCGGGCTCGGCATTCAGGCCTTGGCGAAAGCGCTCCCGAATGTGGTCCGCGTGCTTGACTCCCATGGCGATCACCCCCAGCGGCTCCGAGGCGAACCCGGAAGCCCGTCTGCGGCGACCTGGACATGGTCTGCGGGCCAGCTGGACTCCCGTGGGGTCAGTGCGCCTCTCCGGGGGTCTTCACTGCCAGAGCGTAGGACGGCTCCGACCAGAGCAGTCGGCCCCCCAAACTGGTCGGGTTGGGAAACGAGCTTTGAGGTCCATGTCCGGCGCTCTCGGGCGGCGGGTGGGGCGGGGATTTGGTGCCGGCGATGGGCTGGTTGCGATTGCCACGCTCCTGTGGAGCGTGAACATCGTCGTGGTCAAGGTCAGCCTCGCCAATGCGGGGCCGCTGACCTATGCATCCCTTCGCTTTTTGTTTGGGGGTCTAGCCCTGTTGATCCTGGCCCGACGACTGGAGGGCCCGGGCAGGGCGTCGGTGGCCTCGGCCACCAGGGCGCCATGGCTCCTCGCGGCAGCTGCCGCCAGTGGTGTCGCGATCAGCCAGGCAACGTTCACCGGCGCATTGGCTTTGACCAACGTGGACTTCGTCGCGATGGTGTTCGGTGCAACACCGCTCCTGGTATCGGGGTGGCTGGCCTGGCGTGGCCAAGTCCACTTTGGCGTCCGGGTTTGGGTTGGGCTGCTGATCGGCTTCTTCGGTGTGGCGATAGTCGTCGCCACACCGGGCGGGGGTCAGACGAGTTGGCTGGGGATCGCTGCCGCTCTGGGCAGCACAGTCAGCAGCGCCATCTACGTGCTGCTGCTACCCCGGCTACTAGGACGCTACCGGCCGCTCACCTTGGCGGCCCGGATCAGCCTGCTGGGCGGGTGCATGCTGGTCCCCTTTGGCGCAATCGAGGCAATTGCACACCACCCCCATATCACCTGGGCGTGGGTGGGATTGCTTGCGTTCAGCGCCTTCGGGGCGGTGGCGGTGACCAACTGGCTATACCTCGCCTCCGTCCGGCGTCTTGGGCCAGCTCGGGCCGCGTCCTACAGCTATTTGGAACCCTTCTTGGGCGTGCTGGCCGCCAGCCTTTTGATCCGGGAGCCGGTGATCCCTCTCCAGCTTCTCGGCGGCATCATCATCATCTTCAGCATTGTCTTTGGCTGGCCCCGTGCCCTGAGCGTCGCCGGCCCCGTAGGAGTAGGGGGCGCGGTCGCCGAAGTCACTGAGCCCGACTTCGATCAGGCCGCCGTCCGCCCCGGACAACCTAGTTCAGGCTGATCGCGGAGCTTCTCCGGGCAGCGCTTGCCGGACTGCCCAAGGCAAGGTGGAAGCCCTGGCCTTCAGGGGGTCGAGCCCCTTGGCCACGCCGCGACCTGGAGGGGCGGGGGTTAGGGGACCGTGCAGTCCAACTCGGCGCCGAGGGGCGGGCGGCCAACGTGATGAGGGCCGGAGGGCACGATCAAGGGCCGGGTCCAGCTCGCTGAGGTGGACCCTGGAGCCAGCGGTGGCGCCCGCACAGGGGATCAGGGGAGGCTGGGGTCTCTGGGCAGCTCAGGGGCGCCCCCCGGGGTCTTCGCTACCGCGCGGGGGACCGCGTCCGACTCCAGGACGGCCGGGCCGCAGCGCAGGGGGCACAGATCGGTGCCCATACAACTAGGTGGACAAATGCGTCTGCTTATTTCTACTCCCCGGATGACCTTGCGGGTCGAACATGCGTTTGGTATATTTGTTCGATGAGTCGGCTGGCACGTCAATCGGTCCTCCCCGAGCGGCCGGCTTCCACCTGGGGCGAGATCCTGTCCGACCCGGACCTGAAGTCGCGCATCGTGATGGACCGATCGATTCCGGCCCGCGACGCGGCGTATGGCCCGATGAGCGATGGGATCGACCCCCAGGTACGTCGGGGACTGCTGCGACATGGGGTGGGGGCGCTCTACACCCACCAGGTCGAGGCGATCGAGCTGGCGCTGGCGGGCAAGAGCGTGGCGGTGGTCACCCCGACAGCGTCGGGCAAGTCCCTCTGCTATCTGGTCCCCGTCCTCGACGCCATCGCCAAGTCGGCCGAGGCGACGGCGATCCTGATGTACCCCACCAAGGCGCTGGCCCAAGATCAGCTCACCGAGCTCCGCGACCTGGTCGACGCCGCCGAACTCGAGGTGCGCACCTTCACCTATGACGGCGACACCCCACCCGGGGTCCGCAGCGCGCTGCGCCAGGCGGGCCAGGTGGTGCTCACCAACCCGGACATGCTCCACACCGGGATCCTTCCCCATCACACGGGCTGGGCCCGACTCTTCAAGGGGCTGCGCTTTGTGGTCCTGGACGAGCTTCACACCTATCGGGGCGTCTTTGGCAGTCACGTCGCCAACGTGATCCGGCGCCTGGATCGAATCTGCGCCTTCTACGGATCCCAGCCGGTTTACATCTGCTGCTCGGCGACCATCGCCAACCCGCAGGAACTCGCTGAGCGTCTTCTCGGACGAGCAGTTGTCTGCGTCGAGGAAAATGGAGCACCGGCGCCGCCTCGCCGCGTGGTGGTCCTCAACCCCCCGATCGTGGAGCCGCGGCTGGGCGTGCGCCGGAGCGCAGCCCGAGAGGCGACGGGCCTGGTGCCGAAGTTGGTGCGGAGTGGATCCCAGACGATCGTGTTCGCCCAGACCCGGCTTCAGGTTGAGCTCATGCTCACTTACCTGCGCCGAGAGCTAGACCAGCACGGCACCGATAGCGACAACGGAGCCCATCCCGAGGTGAGGGCCTACCGAGGGGGATACCTGCCTCTGGAGCGGCGGGCAATCGAGTCCGGGCTCCGCTCTGGAGCTGTCCGCTGTGTCGTCTCCACCAGCGCCCTTGAGCTTGGGATCGACATCGGGCGACTCGACGCAGCAGTCCTGGTCGGCTACCCCGGAACCATCACCAGCACCTGGCAGCGCCTGGGCCGGGCGGGCCGCCGCCAGGAGCCGGCGCTCCAGGTGCTGATCACCGGCGGCGGTCCCCTGGACCAGTACCTGGCCAAGCATCCGGAGTTTCTGCTCGACCGGTCGCCGGAGCACGCCTTCGTCGATCCGGACAACCTCCTGGTGCTGGCGGGACATCTTCAGGCAGCGGTCTTCGAGCTCCCCCTGCGGGACCAAGAGTCCTTCGGACCCAGCGACGGAGGTGAGCTGCTCCAAGTCCTTGAGGAGGATGGGCTGGTGCATCACGCGGGCGGCGCCTGGCACTGGGCCGCCGATGCGTTCCCCGCCGACGCCATCAATCTCCGAACCACCGCTGCCGGCAACGTAGTGATCCTCGACACCGCCGTTGACCTTCAGGATCCTTCCCAGGGACCGCAGGGGCCCTTCTCAGGGAGTGCCGGCGGGCACTCGGGGTCGGGATCCCGGGTTGTCGGGGAGATCGACGAGTGGGCGGCTCCGCTCCTGGTCCACGACGACGCGATCTACCTGCACCAGGGACGCCAATACCACGTCGAGCGGCTCGATTGGGAGGAGCGGCGCGCCTACGTCCATCCCGTATCGGTCGACTACTACACCGACGCCGATCTCAGGGTCGGCCTCCAGGTTCTGGAGAGCATGGCCGGGCCGCTCCATGATCCCGGTCGCATGACCGCGAGGTCCCATGGCGAGGTCCGTGTCAGCCTGCTCGCCGCCATGTACCGCAAGATCCGGCTCCTCACCAACGAGACGGTTGGTTCCGGACCGATCAGGGTCCCAGAGCGCGACCTCCAAACCACCGCCTACTGGTGCACCTTCGCCGCCCCGTTGCCGGCTCTTGCCGGCACCCTCGAGGTGGGCGTTGCGGCCTTGGGCCACGTCCTGGGCCAGGTCGCCTGCTTTCTCGCCATGTGCGATCGCCGCGATCTCGGGGTGGTGGCCCAGGTGCGGGCCGCCCTCAGCTCGGTCACCGCCCAGCCGGAGCCTTCTCGACCAAACGAGTACCTGCCAGGGGAGCGGCCGCCGGTGCAGCCGGCCAGCTCCCCTGGGAACCGCACCGGCCCGGCTACCGACTCCCCGACCGTGTTCGTCTATGACGTTCACCCCGGCGGGGTGGGGCTGAGCGCGCGTCTCTTCGACCTTCACCAGGACCTCCTCCAGGCCGCGGCCGGGCTCCTTGGCGAGTGCGACTGCGAGACTGGCTGCCCAGCCTGCGTCGGGCCGGTGGCAGGGGTCGAGCCTCATGCCAAGGCGACCGCATTGGCACTGCTCGGAAGCTGCGGCTGGTGACGACCCAGCTGCGCCTGCGGATGGATGGGCTCAGAGGAGAGCGCTCCTGGAGTGCAGCTCGGGGATCGGCCGCCGGACTGACGACCGCACCTCAGCCCGGCAACGAGGAGGCCAGCGGGCGGGACCAGGGCGGGGTCATCAGAGACCTCGGGTTCTCCTGGGATGAGACACGGTCGATCTGGACTCGGCGGACTTGCTCGCGGCTCAGCGAGATGGGGCTGAGCCAGGACGCCCTGGCACCAGAGCGAATCCGGCAACTCGCCCCGGCCGCGGCCGAGGGGCTGAGCGGCCCCGTCGTCTGTTTCGACCTGGAGACGACCGGGCTGCAGCGTGGCACTGGAACGGTCCCCTTTCTCTACGGCTGGGCGGTGGTCAGCGGCGACGAGGTGGCGGTCGAGCAGTGGCTCCTACCCGAGCTGGGTCAGGAGGGCGCACTGGTCGAAGCAGCTCTCACGATGCTCAAGGGTGCCGGCTTGCTGGTGACCTACAACGGCGCCAGCTTCGACCTGCCCCTGGTTCGTACCCGCACGGTGATGGCCGGAGTGGAGCGGCCCTGGCCTGCCCCGCCCCATCTGGACCTGCTCCCCCTGGTTCGGCGCCTCTTTCGCCACCGGCTCGGGCGATGCACCCTGAGGCGGGCGGAGGAGGAGCTCCTCGGGCGGCCGCGCCTGGATGACGTCCCTGGCAGTGAGGCCCCAGAGCGCTACCGCGCCTTTCTCCGCCGGGCGGACCCTGCGGCGCTCCTTCCGGTGCTGCGTCACAACCAGCTCGATCTGCTGTCACTGCTTTGTCTGATCGACCATCTGGAGGGGCATGTTGCCGTCGACCGACCACGTCCCAGCGACTGGTACAGCCTGGGGCGCTTCGCTGAGGATCGCGGCAACCTCCAGCGAGCCGACCTGCTCTACCAGGGAGCGGAGGTGGAGTCGCCGCCACCGCTGGACAGGGCCGCGGCGCTGCGGCGGAGCCGGATGCTGCGCCGCCAGGGAAAGGACGAGGAGGCGCGCGCGGCCTGGAGCGCGATCTGGGAGCGCTGGCGGGACCCCGAGGCGGCCGAGGCCCTGTGCATCGACCTCGAGCACCGCACTGCCGAGCTGGCCCGGGCCCTGGAACTGGCGCAGCAGGCCCTGGCAATCGCGCCGGTGGGATGGGACCGTCGCTTCGCCAAGCGGATCTGGCGCCTTCAGGCTCGCCTGGACAGCCGCGGCCTGCCGCGGCCGGCTCCCCCGGTAGCCCCTGGGAGCCCCTCCCATCAGGGGCACCGGCCCTGGGCGTCCTGGCTCCCGGGCGGCACCTCGTACGAGGCTTGGCTAACCCTGAAGCGGGGGAGGCGGGATCGGGATGCTGCGCTGGCCGGGCGCTACTCAGCTCCCCGAGGTGGCGGCAGCGAGGTCCAGCGTCCGGACTGACCGATGCGCGAGCCCTGTGCTCCGCTACTGGCGCAGGCCGGCAACCGTGCTCACTAACCTCAGGCTCGGTGCTAAGCCAAGTCCTCCTGCTGGTCCTCTTCCTGCTCACTGCGGCAGCGGTGACGGCCCGGCCCCTGCGGGTCTCTCCAGGCTGGTGGCCGGTGGTGGCGGTCGTGGTGGCCACCTCTGCCGGGGTGGTCTCGCTCGGGACGGTCGCCCGCGGGATCAACAGCAGCCTGGACGTCCTCGCCTTCTTCGCCGGCCTGCTCCTGCTCGCCTGGTCGCTAAGCAGAGTCGGCCTGCTCGCTCGCTCGCTCGACGGCCTGGAGCGGTGGGCTGGAGCTGAGCCACGTCGCCTTCTGCTGGCGGTGGCGTTTGCGACCGTCCTGGTCACCGCCCTGCTGTCCAACGACGCCGCGGCGCTGCTGCTGGCGCCGGAGGTGCTGGACCGGATTCGAAGGCGCGAGCTCGCCCTCGCGCCGTTTGTGCTCACGATGGCCTTCGCCGCCAACGCTGGATCGGCCCTACTGCCGATCAGCAACCCGGTCAACCTGTTGATCTTGGACCGCTCCCACCTGGCCCTAGCCGCGTACTTGGGAGGAGTGACCCCGGGGGCGGTGCTGGGGGTGGCGATCACGGTCGCGGGATGCCTGTGCCTGGCTGGCCAAGGCCTGTCCAGAAGCGGGCAGGCTCCCCCGGCTGACCCTTCGCCTCGGATGGAGCCTGCCGCTTGGCGCGTGGCCGGAGTGGTGGCGCTGCTGATCGTCTGCGATCTCGGCTTCGCGGTGGCGCGCCTGCCGATCGGGCCACCCACCCTGATCGCTGGGGTGCTCACCGGAGTCCTGGTGGGGTCAGGGCGGGGTGGCTGGAAGCTTCCTCGGGGGGTCGGCTGGTCGATCCTGCCGCTGGTCGCCGGCTTTTCGGTGCTGGCGACCGGAGTGGAGCGGTCCAACTGGCTGGCCGGGGCCGCGTCCCATGCCGTCGGTGGCGGCTCCGGTCTGCTGGCCGGAGTCTTTGCCGGGCTGGGAACAGGCCTGCTGGCCGGGGTGATCAACAACCTGCCCGCGGCCCTGCTGGTGACTGCCGGGCTGCAGGCGGCCCACCATCTTGGCTCGCTGGTGATGCCCGCCATCGTTGGAGCCGATCTCGGCCCCAACCTCGCTCCCTTCGGCTCGCTCTCGACCGTGCTGATCCTGGGGGCGGTGCGAGCGAGGGGGGAACCAGTGCCCTGGCGCAGGGTCTGGAGCCTCGGGTTGCTGCTCGGCCCGATCGCCTTGGTCCCGACGGTCCTGGTCGTCGCCCTCGCCAGGTGATCTGATCGGGCGGCTCCGGGCTGGCGGTGGCGGCCTCTGCTATCCTCGATCGCACTGCGGGAGTGGCTCAGTGGTAGAGCGTCTCCTTGCCAAGGAGAAGGTCGCGGGTTCGACCCCCGTCTCCCGCTCCATCGTCAGCATTTGATTTTTCGCTAACAGCATCTGCTAGCAAACGAACGCCGCCTTCGAGAGGGGGTGAGCCGGCGACCCGCAACCCATGTGCGCCCCGGACGAGGACGCTCGCCCGGGTGCACGCGGTGCAAGAAGGGCCTCAGCCGGCGGCGGCCTATCCCGCTGTGGCGGGGTGGGCGGCGGCGATGACCTCGCCGTCGTTCCACGACGGTTCGCCGACGACGAGCTCCTGCACGCGCCGAAACCACCGCTGCTGCCTCGGGTCGGCGGAGTTCTTCTTGTACGTTTCCCTGTCGGTCCACATGGCTGCGGTCATGTACTCGCCGTTGCCCGCGTCCAGACGGCAGATGTAGCTGGCGACGAAGCCGGGCGGCGGATCGTCGACGAGCTCCCGACTCAAGGCCAGCACAGCTGACTCGGAGCCAGCCTTGATGCGATACCGCGAGATAGTTCCGTACATGGAGTCTCTCCTCGTGTCGTGATGGGCGGCGTCATGCGGCGCCGGTGCTCCTGCTGGTGGGGCATGCCGGGCTCAGGCGGTGGCCCGGACCCTGGCGATGAACTCCTCGAACGTGGCCCTGCCCGTGGTGTCCCACATCTGGACGACGGGCGGCGGCAGGTGCTGCAAGGTCACGGCGAGCTGCTCGGGCGTCATCTGCTCGAACACCAGGCCGAGGATGAGCCAGATCTTATCGCCGGTGAAATGCTGCATGGCGTGACCGGGCAGCTGTCCCCACTCCTGTGGCGACATGTTTCGCGAGGCCACGGGCAGGATCTCTGCCTCCTCCTCGCCGAAGTGGATGTCGATCTCGGCCGCCAGGCCCTGCAGGGCGGATGCGAGCTCGCGGCCATCCTCCTGGCTGCCGGAGGCGGTCCACGCCGTCAACGCCGCACCGGCCTTCTCGCGCAGCTCGTGGATGGCCGCGTGCTGACCCTGCATGCGCGCCAGCAGCTCCGCGGCCGCCCGGGAGCGAACCGCGAGCACCGGCCACACCACCGCATCCTCGCCCTCGTGGTGCGCGTCGAGGAAGCGGAGCACGTTGTCGAGGTACGAGGCGACCATCGCCGTCTGCTCCGCGTCGCCGCGACTGGCGCCCGCCACGATCCGGCCGGCTGATGCCAGGCTTGTCCGGAACATGGCGTGCGGGATGAGCATGTCGGACGTGTCGGTCTGGTACTCCACTGCCTGGGTCATGCGGCGTCCTCCTCATTGTGCTGTCCTGGAGGCGCACCGTCGGCGCCTCGTCCACGCTGGATCGTCGGCCCCGGGCCGTGCCGCCGGCTTCCCCTGTTCGGGCGAGTGTGCCGCGCCGCCGCTGATGGCCTGAACGGGCCAGCGGGTCAGACGATGCCGAGCCGAGCCGCCTGGGCGACCGCACCCGCACGGGTGGGCGCGTCGAGCTTGCGCAGCAGGTTGGCGACGTGGCGGTGCACGGTGTGGGGACTGAGCGCGAGGCTCTTGGCGATGGCGACGTTGCTGAGCCCCTGGGCCAGCAGGGCCAGCACCTCCCGCTCGCGGCGAGACAGCAGCTGCTCGCTGCCGAGCTGGCCAAGCCTCTCCAGCTGCTCGCGGGCCTGGGTGGCGAAGCGGCTGGCCGCGTCGGCATGGCCGGTGTGGCGCAGCGCGTCAGCCTGCGCCAGCGTCGCGTGGGCCGCTTCGAACGGGGCGCGCGCGCTGGTGTAGAGCCGGGCCGCCTGCACGCACGCGGTGGCGCAGGCCTGCTGGTCGTCGCGCGCACGGAGGAGCGCGGCGCGCGCCATCCACACCGCAGCACAGGTGGAATCGGTCCTGATGGTGAACGCCGCTTCCTCGAGCTGGTCGAGAGCGGCGCTGGCGGTCTCGAGATCGCCGAGCTTCGCGGCGGCGCGCACGATCAGCTGCAGCGCCACGACCTGCTCGGTCACCGGAAACCCACCCACCAGCGTCTCGATCTCGCGTGCCAGGGCGAGCGCACCGGCGTTGTCGGCGGCGTCCAGCGCCAGCTCGGCGAGGACGTGCAGCGCCCCCGCCGACCGAGGAGCATCACGGAGCAGGCGGGCGGCCTCGGCAGGGCGGCCCTGGCGACGGCGCAGCTCGGCGAGCCTGACCGAGGCCTGCGGCCGCAGCTGACGGTGGCCGACGTTGTACAGGTCGACGGCCTCGCTGAGCCTCGCCTCACCCTCCCGCCAGCGGCCGAGGACGGTGAGGATCCAGCCATAGCTGGCCAGGCAGCTGGCTTTGAGGAACCCGTTGGCGCGACTGTCGGCGGCCTTGAGACCGACCCGGCACCACTCCTCGGCGCGGCTGAAGTCCCCTACCTGCTCGCACGCGCCGAGCGTCAGACAGAAGGCGTCTCCGACGACCAGCGGAGAGGCGGTCTCGCCGCCGGTCACCGCCGCCATCACCTCGTCGAGCAGCACCATCCCCTCGTCAACCTTCCCTGCCTGCACCAGCACCAGGCCCTGCACGGTGAGGCTCTCGAGCTCGAGGTCACGGTCGCCACAGGTGCGGGCCAGCTCCAGCGCCTCGGTGGCGGCGGCGGCGATGCGCTGCGGCTCGCCGCTGAACGCCGCATCCCAGAGGACGAACCAGCCGCGCTCGGCACACGCTGGGTGATCCTCAAGCAGGCGACGCGCCCGCTGCAGCCAGCCGCGCGCCACCGCCGGGTTGCCGCGCGTGGTCAGCTCCTCGAACGCGATCCAGGACGCCAGCCAGCCGGCTCGCTGGGGAAGGTCCTCGCGGGTGAAGTGGCGGTACGCGGCCTTCATCTCGACGATCGAGCGGTCGATCTCGTAGCCGCACCACAGTGCCGTGGCCAGGACCAGGTAGGCGTCGCCCGACTCCTCCTCGGCGAGCACGGCCTCGGTCAGGTCGACGGCCGCGCGCCAGTCGCCGCGATCCAGCGCGGCGCGGGCTGCAGCCAGGTCGCGGCTGCCGGCGGAGCGGCTGGTGGAGCTGGGAACGGGCGGTGCCACGCTCATGGACGGTACGGCTTTTGACGATGCAAACGGCAGCGAGAACTTGGTGCTGAGCTCGTCCTGCCACTGGGCAACCAGCCCTCCTGTGGCTACCACTAGGCCAGGCAGCGGCGCAGGTCACC
>DATDII010000165.1:0-2122 GCA_036521135.1 Candidatus Dormiibacterota bacterium
CGGACCAGGGCCGGGTCCGGATCCTCGGGCTCGACCCGGCGGGTGACGCCAGGAGGCTTCGACCCCTGGTCGGGCTGATGCTTCAGGAGGGGGGAATCTATCCCACCCTCAAGGTCCGGGAGTCGATCGCGCTCTTCGCCAGCTTCTACGTCGACCCCCTCGACCGCCAGCTCCTGCTCGAGCGGGTCGGCCTCCAGGACCGCCAGGGGAGCCGCTACCGCCAGCTCTCGGGGGGCGAGAAGCAGCGCCTCTCCCTGGCGCTGGCCCTGGTGGGCCGGCCTCGGGTCCTCTTTCTCGACGAGCCAACCGCGGGGATGGACCCGAGGGCACGCCGGCTCACCTGGGAGATCGTCGCCGAGGCCAAGCAGGCGGGCACGACGGTCGTGCTGACCACCCACTCGATGGACGAGGCCGAGCAACTGGCCGACCGGGTGGCGATCCTCAACCACGGCGCCCTGGTCGCCTTCGACTCACCGGCCCGCCTGCGCGGGCAGACCGACTCCGACCTGATCCACCTGGAGCTGGAGGCGGACATCGAGCCGGCGCTGCTGGGGCGCCTGCGGGAGCTCCGGCCCGAAGACGGCGTGACCGCGCTCGGCGGCGGCGTCTACCAGCTGCGCACGGCAGCGCCGAGGGAGGCGCTCGCCGCCCTGACCCTGCTGCTTCGCCAGGAGGGCCCCGAGATCAACCTGGTCCGCCGGGGCCGCTCCTCCCTGGAGGAGATCTTCCTCCAGCTCACGGATGACCAGGGGTGAGGGCGGCCACGCTGCCCCCCAGTGAAACAGTGGCGCCCCGGGCCGCTTCCTGGGGCCGGGCCTTCCGAGCCCAGTTCCAGGTGGAGCTGCTTCTGATGGTCCGTCAGGGCGAGAACCTGCTGGTGATCCTCTTCCTCCCGGTCCTGCTCCTGGTCCTCTTAACTGGCGCCCGAATCTTCCCCGCCGGGTCGGTGCGCCCGGTCCAGTTCCTGGTTCCGGGGATCCTGACGGTGGCGCTGATGTCCACGGGGATGGTCACCCTTGGCATCTCCACCGCATATCAGCGCTACTACCGGGTCCTCAAGCGCCTCGGTGGCTCGCCGCTCCCCCGGAGCGCCCTTGCCGCCGCCAAGGCGGCGGCGGTCCTGGTGGTGGAGGTGGCCCAGGTCGGCCTCCTGCTGGCGATCGCGGGGCTCGGTCTCGGCTGGCGCCTGCACGGATCCTTCCCCCTGGCCGTGATCCTGCTCCTGGTCGGGGCGGTCACCTTCGCCGCCATCGGCCTGGCCCTGGCCGGGGCGGTCCGGGCCGAGCTGACCCTGGGGGGGGCCAACGGCCTCTACCTCCTGTTCCTGGTCCTGGGCGGGGTGGTGCTCCCGGTCAACCACCTGCCCGGCGCGATCCAGCCCCTGGCCCGGGTCCTGCCCGCGACCGCCCTCAGCTCCTCGCTCCGGGCGGTGCTCCAGGGCCATCCTCCCGGGGCCGTGGACCTGGCCCTGCTCGTGGGCTGGGCGGCCCTGACCGTGGCCGCCGCCGGACTCTGGTTCCGCTGGGAGTGAGCTACCCTCAGTTGGGGCATGATGCAGGGGCAGGGCTTTGCATCCGGCAGAGTCGCGGTCGTTTCAATCGCAGTGAGGCGGTAGCGTCATGAGTTTCCTCCATCCAAAGCAAACCATCCCCAGCGCCGACCAGGCCCTCCCTGGTCGCACCACCGAGATGGCGGTGAGCGCCCTGCACTCGGTGCTCGGCACCCCGATCAAGCCGCCCTTCCCAGCTGGGCTCGAGCAGGCCATCTTCGGCCTCGGCTGCTTCTGGGGCGGTGAGCGCGACTTCTGGACCCTGCCTGGGGTCTACACCACCGCCGCCGGCTACAGCGGTGGCCTCACCCCCAACCCGACCTACCAGGAGGTGTGCTCGGGGCGGACCGGCCACGCCGAGGTTGTCCTGGTGGTGTTCGACCCCGCCCAGATCTCCTACCAGCAGCTGCTCCAGACCTTCTGGGAGAGTCACGACCCGACCCAGGGGATGCGCCAGGGCGGCGACGTCGGCACCCAGTATCGCTCGGCGATCTATCCCATCAATGAGGAGCAGGGGACGCTCGCCCGGGCGTCCCGGGACCAGTACCAGGGCGCCCTCAGCGAGGCCGGCCT
>DATDII010000166.1:0-3886 GCA_036521135.1 Candidatus Dormiibacterota bacterium
GTTGATCGGCGACCAGAATCCGCTCGAGGAGGCGCTCGAGTCGCTCCATCAGGCGGTTGCCTCCGCGCTCGGGAACAGCGACGGGGTTCGGCTCAGCGCGATCAAGGGGACCCCGGAAAAGGCTCTGCTGGCGGCGACCGAGGCGGCCCAGCTGCTGGTCCTCGGGACCAGCCACCCGGGCCGGGTCTCGGGCGCGATCAGCGACCGGCTCCGGCCCCCGCCCGTGGCTCACCAGATCAGCTGCCCGGTCGTGCTCATCCCAGCCCACGCCCGCGAGGAGCTCTTGCAAGATCAGTAGCCTTCCCAGGACCGGGAGCGGCCAGTCACTGCGGTCAGGGGCGCTTGACCGTCCGGGTGCGCCGCCTCGGACGGGTGCGGCCCGTCCCCTGATCCCTGTCGACGACGCTGATCGACCCGTCCGGTTCCAGCTCGACCAGCCTGGTCTGAGACACGTCGGCGACGCCGTGCTCCCGGAGCGCCTCCTCGGCATCCTGCTGATCCAGTCCCTGACTGCTGAGGGCGCCCGGGTTCCACCGTCCGCCAGAGGCGATCACGGTCGCAGGCGGTTGCAGCAGGCGGCGAAATAGCCGGCTGCGCATCCGCCCCTGGCCTACCGTCCAGTTGACCGCGAGCAGGGTGCCGATGATGAGCAGGCCCCCGAAGAGGGAGTTGTCTGGTCCTGTGATCGAGGGCTGGACGGCGTTGGCGACCAGCAGTACAAGCACCAGGTCGAACACGGTCATCTGGCCGAGCTCGCGCTTGCCGAAGATGCGCAGGCCGGCCACCATGACCACGTAGATGACGGCGCAACGAACGACGATGTCCCAGGGCGGCAGGGCCAGGGTGGTGAAGTCCAAGGCGACTCTCCTCTGATCAGGGCGGCTCCGGGCCCTCGAGCGAAGGCACGGCGACCCGCTGATGATCGGGGGGGACGGCGGCCCGTCGCTGGACCCGTGATCGGCAGGATCGAGCAGGGCTGCGGCCCCGATGCCCGCGCCCGAGGCCGGGGGGTTAGGCCGGCCTCGCTACCGGTCCTGGATCAAGGGGGAGGAGCCGGTCGTCGCGGCGTCCGGCGCCGGGGCTGACCACTCAGCTGGCTGCCGCACGCCGAGCAGAAGCGGGCCTCGGGCGAGTTGGCCTGGCCGCAGCTGGGGCAGACGCCAGTCGGCGCCGAAGGGGCCGCCTCCGGAGGGATCGCGACCGGCGGCGCCGGGGGATGGGCGGGCGGGGCGTTCTCGGCCCAGATCTGCCAGTGGGCGAGGCCGCCGAACCCGATAACGACTGCCAGTCCGAGCGAGATCCAGAGGAAGAGCCCGCCGTAGACCAGGGACACACCCTGGGGGGCATCCCAGGTCAGCCGCGCGACCACGTTGATGACCGCAAAGATGAGGACTCCGAAGGCAAGCCCGGCGCTGATGAGGCTGCGATAGCCTCGCCCGAGCCCGAGCGCCAGACGGGCGACCCGGGTGACCTCCCAGAGGAAGAGGAGCCCGACCAGCACGCCGGCCACGGTGCCGGCGCCGCCCCAGCCACCGGTCTGGGCCTGGCAGACCGAGACGGCGGACGCGACGTGGGCGGGATTGAACGGCGTGGGGAAGGGCAGGATCCGATGCCCGAGCAGCGAGCAGGCCTGCGACCAGGGCAGGAAGAGGTCGATGAAATAGAGCAGGGAGGCGAGCGCCAGCAGCGTCCCCTCGGCAGCCCAGCTGATACCGCGCCGGGAAAAGGTCATCGCGGTCACCTCCATCCGCTCCCCGCTCGGACCATACACAAGTCCAGGCGAACTGGGTGCCGAATCTCAGTGACGAAAATGGCGTCTCCCGGTCGCGACCACCGCCAAGCCGGCCGCGTCGGCCGCGCTCAGAACCTCGCCATCGCGCTTGGACCCGCCGGGATGGATGGCGGCTGTGACCCCGGCCCGGATCGCCACCTCGAGGCCGTCCGCCATCGGGAAGAACGCGTCCGAGGCCAGGACCGCACCCCGGGCGCGCCCGGCGGCGCGGCCGACCGCCAGCTCGACCGCCTCGACCCGAGACATCTGGCCAGCGCCGATCCCAACCGCCTGGTCGTCCCGGCAGAGGACGATGGCGTTCGACTTCACGGCTCGGACGATCGACCAGGCGAGCCCGAGCTGGCGCCACTCGGCAACCGTCGGCTGTCGCCGCGACCGGACCTGGAGGTCCGGGGCCTCGTCGCTGGCCGGATCTCGCTCCTGGACCAGGAGGCCACCGTCCACGCTGCGCACCTCGAGCGACCCCGACCCCAAGTTGCCGGGGACAGGGACGGTCAGGACCCGGAGCCGGGGCCGGGGCCGGAGCGCCAAGAGCGCCCCCGGGGTCGCCCCCGGGGCCACGACCAGCTCCAGGAAGTGCCGGGAGAGCACCGCCGCCACCTCCTCGTCGAGAAGTCGGTTGAGGGCGATCACCCCGCCGTAGGCGGAGCGGGGATCGCAGTCGTAGGCGCGCTCGAGCGCCTCGGCCACGGTCGGGGCGACGGCCACCCCGCAGGGGTTGGTGTGCTTGACCACGACCGCCGCCACCTCCTCGATCCCCTGGACCAGGCGCCAGGCCGCGTCGGCGTCGAGCCAGTTGGTGTAGGAGAGCTCCGTCCCCTGGTGGAGGACGGCGGCGGCAAGGCCAGTCGGGGTGGGCCCGGTCTGGTAGAGGGCGCCCTGCTGGTGGGGATTCTCGCCGTAGCGGAGCCGCTCCCTGAGCTCGCCTGAGATCGCCAGCCGGCTCGGCCAGTCGCCCTGGGAGAGGTAGGTGGCGACCAGGGAGTCGTAGGCCGACACCAGTTGAAACACCTCGGCCGCCAGCCGCCGCCTCGTGGCCGGGCTCAGCCCCCCGCCCTCCAGCTCGGCCAGCACCTTTCCGTACTGAGTTGGCGAGGAGACGACCCCGACGCTGGCGAAGTTCTTGGCCGCCGCCCGGAGCAGGGTCGGTCCCCCGATGTCGATGGCCTCGAGCACGCTGGTCTCGGGCGACTCCGGAGCTGCCACCACCTTGGCGAAGGGATAGAGGTTGACGACCACCAGGTCGATCGGGCGGTAGCCCATCTCGGCCAGGGCGGCCAGGTCCTCGGGATGGTCGCGCCGGGCGAGGATGCCGCCATGGATCGCCGGGTGGAGGGTCTTGACCCGCCCTCCCAGCATCTCCTCCACCCCGGTCACCGCCGCGATCGGGGTCACCGCGATGCCGGCCTCCCGGAGGAAGCGCTCGGTGCCCCCGGTCGCGATCAGCTCGAAGCCGAGGCGATCCAGGCCCCGGGCGAAGTCGTCGAGCCCGGCCTTGTCGTCGACGCCGAGGAGCGCCCGGGGCGGGCTCACGCCGGCGCTCCGGTGCGCACCACCCGGCGACCCTCCACCCGGACCTGGCCCACGGCCAGGAGCGCGATCGCCTCGGGGAGGATCCGCCACTCCTGCTCGTGGATGCGCTGGAGCAGGCTGGCCTCGGTGTCCCCCTCCTCGACCGGCACCGCCGCCTGGAGCACGATCGGCCCGCCGTCGAGATGGTCCTCGTCGACCAGGTGGACGGTGCAGCCGGTCAGCTTGACCCCGTGGTCGAGCGCCTCCTGGACCGCGTTCATGGTCCCGGCGAAGGCGGGAAGCAGGCTGTTGTGGAGGTTGAGGATCCGTCCCGGGAAGCTGCGCAGCAGGGGCGCGGTCACGATCCGGTCGTAGCCGGCCAGGGCGACCAGGCGGGCGTCAAGGGCCCTGAGCCAGCCCGCGATCGCCTCGTCCCGGGCCTCCAGGTCGCCGGCGAACGCCGAGATCGGGAACGCCCTGGCCGGCACCCCCTGCGAGCGGGCGAGGTCGAGGCCTGGGCAGGCGGGCCGGTTGCTGGCCACCCCGACCACCCGGGCGGGGTAGTCGGGGCGGGCGGCGGCG
>DATDII010000167.1:0-4419 GCA_036521135.1 Candidatus Dormiibacterota bacterium
TACCTGGTCCTAGACGTCCGCGAGCTCTGGTCCAAATAGGTGGCGCTCGAGGGCGCCCAGGCCTCTGATCCCCGGCCCCGGGCGACCGACGTCCACTGCCACCTGCTCCCGGTCGAGCTGCGCCAGCCGGGCGCAGCCAGCTGGCAGGACAGCTGGTTCGCCGCCTGCCATGCCGACCGCGCCGACTTCGCCGCTGGCGATGACGTCGTCCGGAGCCTGGACCAGGCCAGTCTCGAACGGGGGGTGGTCTTCGGCTGGCCCTTCGCCGACCCGGGCCTGCTGGCCGAGGTCAACGACTACGTGGCGGCGGAGGCCGCCGCCTCAAGGGGGCGCCTTGTCGGTCTGGCCGTGGTCAACCCGGGCCGGAAGGGATGGGAGGGTGAGCTCGGCCGCTGCCAGGCCCTCGGACTGAAGGGGGTGGGGGAGCTGAACGCCGACGCCCAGGGGTTTGATCTCCGCTTCGTGGGTGGCATGAAGGACCTCCTGATGACCCTGGCGGAGATGGACTGGCCGCTGATGCTCCACGCCAGCGAGCCGGTCGGCCACAGCTACCCGGGAAAGGGGGAGGCCGGCCCGGGCCGGCTCTGGGGGCTGCTCGAACCCGCGCTCGCCGCCGCGCCCGGGCTCCGGGCCTGCCTTGCCCACCTGGGCGGGGGCCTGCCGCTCTACGCCCACATGCCCGAGGTCCTCGAGCTATGCCGCAAGCTCTGGTTCGATACCGCGGCGCTGCCCTATCTCTACCTCACCAGCGCCCTCCCCGCGGTTGACCAGCTGCTCGGGGTGGGCCGCACCTGCTTCGGCAGCGACTTCCCACTCCTGCTGCCGGGCCGCTACCAGGAGCAGTTGGGTCGGCTGCCCGCCTTCGCCCGGGAGTCGCTTCAGCGTCAGGCGCCCCAGGCCTGGCTCGGGCCCGAGGTGGTCTAGGGCCGCACGAGCCCGGTCCCGGCGCCGCCCGCGCTCCCGGCCCATCGAGTCCTGCTCCGACTTCGAGGCTGGCCCTGGGCGCCCGGTGAGGTCCAAGGCGTTTTGCCACCACCGGAGGCGGCTAAGGTTTCATTCGTGCCTGGGGAGTGGCTTGCTTGGCATCAGGGCTACGACGGAGACACTCCGCTCGCGAAGCGGCTGCGCGTCGTGCAAGATCTAATTGGAGACGCCTTGGACGCGGCGCGGCCGGGAGTCGTTCGGGTGATCAGCATTTGTGCCGGTGATGGCCGTGACCTTCTCGGTGTCTTGGCCGCCCACCCGCGCGGCGACGACGTGAAGGCGAGGCTGGTGGAATTTGAATCGGAGTTGGTTGCTGCAGGGCAAGCCAGCGCCGCCCGCGGGCAACTAGGCGCGGTCGACTTCCGCCGGGGTGATGCCTCGGTGACCGAGTCCTACTCCGGTGCGGTGCCAGCAGATCTCGTGCTTGCCTGCGGCATCTTCGGCAACATCGCCGAGGGCGACATTCAAAAGACGATCGCAGAGCTGCCGCGGTTGTGCGCGGCGAACGGGACCGTCATTTGGACGCGTGGACGCTTTGAGCCGGATCTCACGCCCACGATCCGGACCTGGTTTAGCCGTGCTGGGTTTTCGGAGCTGGCGTTTGTCCCGATTCCAGATTCGACGGCCTCTGTCGGCGCCAACCGACTGGAGCGAGAGCCGCTGCCGTTTCGGAGGGGACTTCGCATGTTCACTTTCTTGGAAAGCCAACGGCGGCCTGCGTCCAACGCTCGGACTGACGCTGTCCCAGGCGACCCCTTGCAAGGGCGCACCTAGCAGAGACAGCGCGGGCGGATGGGGGCGAGAGAGCGGTTCAGCCTCAGTCCGATGGTGGCGGCCGAGGCACCCTGTCCTCGCTGTCCCGCCCGTTCGGGGGCCACGGCCGATTGCCCTCGCCGGGCCCGGCAGGCGCTGGAGGAGGTCGCAGTATCGTGTGCGCGTGGCCCTCGACTCACCGAACGTGCACGAGAGGATCGCCCGAAGTCTCAAGGAGCATCCACCCAAGAAGGGGATGTGGTTCAACGTCGCCGTCACCCTGGTCGAGATCGGCGGCGCCATCGGGTTGTTCCATCTCGCCCAGGGATTGGGCGCCAGTGACGCGGCCAGCTACCTGGCGGGGAGTGCCGCACCGATCGTGGGCGCCACGGCGGTCTGGGTCAGGGCCCGCAAGTTCAGTGGCGCCTCGGCTGCGATCTTCGCGTTTACCGCGGTGTCTGCGATCATCGCCGTGGCGGGAAGCTCGACCCCCAAGGTGCTGCTCTACAAGGACTGCGCGGCCACGGCCCTGATCGGGCTCATCTTCTTGGGTTCATGCGTCGTCTCCCGCAAGCCGCTCGTGTTCCACCTGGCCCAGCGGTACGGCACTGACGGGACCCACGAGGGGATGGCCAACTTCGACACCATGTGGGAGATCTATACCGACTTCCGCACCGGGATGTACGTCATCAACTACCTCTGGGCGGCCTTGTTCGTGGTGCAGGCCGCGGCAACCGCGCTGATCATCCGCCAGGCCACCTACTCCACGGCCTACAACTACGACCAGATCCTGCCCCTGGTCGCGGTCGCGCTCGGCATTCTCGGATCGATCGCCCTGGGTCGCCACTTTGCCCAGAAAGGCAGGGCCCGGGGCGCCGCCGCCAATGCCGTAGGCACCGACCCGGCCTGATCTCGTAGCGGGGGAGTAGCCGAGGGGAGGCACCGGGCGGCTCGACGCCTCAGGCTGGAGTCCGCGGCCGCCCGGCTCACCGAGAACGGCGGGTCGGTTGTTGGTTGCCAGGATCGCCGCGCGACCGAGGGTCGGTGCTCCCGAAGTGGGTGGGGACGCTACGCCATCGATACCGCCACAATCGCGGCGATGGATTCCCCAGCGCCCAAGCTCACCTTCGCGCTGATCTCGATGGAGGGCCCCGACCAGTACAGCCAGGCGGGAGGGCTCGGGGTTCGGGTGACCCAGCTGAGTCGGGCGCTGGCCGGGTCCGGCTTCCCGACCCGCCTCTTCTTCCTTGGGGATCCCGGGCTTGCGGCCGAGGAGGTCCGGGACGGGGTCGAGCTCGACCGCCTGGGCCAGGGGATCTCCCGCGAGTTCCCAGGCGGCGTCTACCAGGGGGAGCGGCTCAAGGTCGGCTACCTGGCGGCCCGGTTCCCCGACCGTCTGGTCCGTGAGTGGGTCGAGCCCGAGATCGAGGCAGGCCGGCTCCCGGTCTTGCTCTTCGAGGAGTGGCAGACGGCGAGCTGGGCCCTCAGCACCTTCGAGCTCCTTGGCGAGCACGGGCTGGCCGAGCGCTGCCTGGTGCTCTGGAACGCCAACAACCAATTCGGCTTCGAGGGGATCGACTGGGTAGGCCTGGAACGGGCGGCCGGGATCACCACCATCAGCCGGCACATGCGGCTCCTGGTCTCGGGCTTCGGGGTCGACCCGATCGTCATCCCCAACGGGATCCCGCCGGAGTACCTCGCCCCCGTCGACCAGGATTCCGTGCGCCAGCTCCGGGACGCCGCCGGCGAGCGCCCGGTCCTGCTCAAGGTCGGCCGGTTCCACCGGGACAAGCGCTGGATTCAGGCGGTCCGGGCCCTGGGTGAGCTCCACCGGGCCCGGGTCCCGGTCCGGATGCTGGCCCGGGGCGGGAAGGAGCACTACCGGGACGACGTCATGGCCGCTGCCCGCGACTGCGGACTCCGGGTCGGGCAGTGGGATGAGGAGATCACCGATGTCGCGGACCTGGCCCGGGCCCTGACCGCGAGCGCCGACGTCGACCTGCTCGAGCTGACCCGCTTCCTCCCCGAGGAGCTGCTGCCGGCCCTCTACGCGTCCTCGCTGGCGGTCCTGGCGAACTCGGGATTTGAACCGTTCGGTCTGGTCGGGCTGGAGACGATGGCCGCCGGCGGTGTTGCCGTGGTCGGTGCCACCGGGGAGGACTACGCCCGCCACCTGCACAACAGATTGGTGATCGAGTCCGAGAGCGCCAGCGAGCTGGCCCAGGTAATCGCCCGGGTCTGCTCCGAGCCGGCCATCGCCGAGGAGATCCGGCACTCGGCCCGGGAGATGGCGGCCACCTACAGCTGGCCGCTGGTGGTGGAGGGCGACCTCCTGCCCCGACTTCCGCTCCTCGCCCAGCGTCAGGGGGTCGCCTGGCCGGCCCCGGGTAGCACTTGCTAGGCTGACCGGAGCCCGTCCACGCCCACCAGAGGAGGGAGCAGCTTGGCCCAAGGAGGTTCCACCGGCTGGGACGTCGATGACGCTCTGCGGATCCGGGTCCGCCGGGTCGGGCCGCTCGACAATGCCGCCTACGTCGTCGCCTGCCCAGAGACGGACAAGGCGGTGCTCATCGACGCCGCCAACGAGCCTGACCGGCTGATCGAGGCGGTCGGCGACCTCGAGCTGGTCGCCATCCTCGAGACCCACGGCCACCCCGACCACTGGCAGGCGCTGGCCGCGGT
>DATDII010000168.1:0-5777 GCA_036521135.1 Candidatus Dormiibacterota bacterium
CGAGCACCAGCGCCTGGACCCCCATCATCGACTGCAGCACCCCCATCAGCCGCCGCTTCTCGACCCGGTCGGCAATGACGCCGCCGTCGGCCCCCAGCAACAGGACAGGCAGGGTTTGCGTCGCCACCACCAGGCCGAGCACGACCGCCGAGTGGGTCAGGCTCAGCACCAGCCACGACTGCGCCGTGGTCTGCATCCAGGTACCGACCAGCGAGACCGACTGGCCCGACAGGTAGCGGCGGTAGTTGGGGATGGAGAGGGCCGCGAAGGTGGTTCGGCCGGCCCGGATTACCGCCCTCAAGAACTCACCGATCGGGAGCCAGCAGGGCCTCGGCCAGCGCCTCCAGGGCGGGGATGGCTTCGACCAGCTGGCGGCGAAGGGACGAGGGGAGTTCCTCGAGGCACTGGCCGAGCACGTCGTTGCGCTCAGCCTGGATCCGGCGGTAGAGGCGTCTGCCCTGCTCGGTGGCCCTCACCGTCGCCGCCCGACCGTCGAAGGCGTCGACCCGGCGGGAGAGCAGCCCCACCCCGCCGAGCTTGGCGACGATGCGGGAGAGCATGGTGGGGTTGATCCCCTCGAGCTGGGAGAGCTCCGCCAGCCCGATCGGCCCTCGCTGGGCGACGGCACCGAGGACGGACAGCTGGGTCGGTGTGAGCTGGCCACCCGCCTGGGTCTGGCGCAGGCGCCGAGCCAGCCTGCCGATCAGAACGCGGAGCACGATCGCGGGCGGGGCCGGGGCAGACCGGGTCGGGACGGGCATGAGCGCTCCTCTTTAGTTGCTTGCTGGCAGGCAGCATACCGTCGCGGTCGGGAGCCGCCTCCGCCGAGCGATCCGCCCCGAGCAGGGCCGAGGAATCTCCCAGACGCGCTGGTCGCCGGTGCCAAAGATTCCCTGCCTAGGCTCAAAAGAGCGGGACCTGTGCCATTCTGTGGGCTGGGACGTTTTCTGGTTGCGGGTCATGTTGGTTCATTCACGTCGTCGTCGCGGCGCTGCGTCGGTCCGACCAAGGTCGGCGACGTCGGCTCCCTCCCAGCCCCGGCGGGGAGCTCGTTTGGCTGCGCCCGCCGACCTGCCCTTGGAGCAGACCATGGCTCTGGCCCAGTTCCCCGCGGAAGGGATCCTCGAGGCCGACCTTCCTCGCCGGCTCGGGATGACCCCCTCGGAAGCCAGTCATCTGCGCGGTGCCCTGCTCCGCCGCCGGCTGATCGTGCGCCAGCCCGCGGGCAGACCCCGGGCCCACTCGCAGCTGCTGCTGACCGAGCGCGGTCGCCAGGCGAAGCACTGGCTGGCGCAGCTGCAGACCACGCTCTCGCCGACCGTCTTTGACCCCGGCACAGCCTTGCTGAGCCCAGATGCCACCGCTCTGGAGACACCCCTGGCCATCGCCGCCAGCACGAAGGTGTCTCACCGGCGCTGGGGATGGCGCCGGACCGCGGAGTCGCAGGAGGCTCCCCGACCACGGGTGGAGGAGGGGATCTTCGAGCAGGGAATGCTCAACGTCTGGCTCGGTACCGGATTCTTCGCGGGCGCGGTCCTGGTTGGAGTCCTGATGCAGACCGAGCGGGCGGCCCTGGTCGCGCTCGGGCTGGGCTGTCTCCTGGCGACGATATTCTTCGCCCGGGCCGGGGTGGTCGCCCTCCGTCGCCTCCGCTCCCAGCGGGAGCCGGGCCGAGGCCATGGGCTCTGGCCCCACGGCCGCCGCCCTTCGGGGGGCGCGGTCCACTAGCGGAGACCGGCAGCCCCAGGCTGGATCCGGGGTTAATTCCACACGATCAGTGGAATTTGCGATGATGGTGCACCGTGACCACCTTCGAGCAGGTCTTCAGCTTCCCCAACCCGGTCAATGAGGTCGCCGCCCGCTGCGTCGCCGCTGCCGTCGCGATCACCGGCACGGTCGCCATCGCCGCTGGCCTGCCCTGGCTCAGCGCCCTGCTGGCGGCCGGATTCCTCCTTCGCGTGGCGAGTGGACCGACCTTGAGCCCTCTGGGCCAAGTGGCCACCCGGGTGGTCGCCCCCCGGATCGGGAGGCCCAAGCTCGTGCCGGGGCCCCCCAAGCGCTTCGCCCAAGCGATCGGGGCCGTGGTCACGGTCACCGCGACCATCACCTACTTCGCCCTCGGGCTGACCCCTGTCACCTACGCCCTGCTCGGTGTCCTGGTCCTCGCCGCCACGGCGGAGTCGGTCTTCGCCCTCTGCCTCGGCTGCCAGGTCTTCGCTCTCCTGATGCGTCTGGGGCTGGTCCCGGTCGAGGTCTGTGTCGCCTGCAACTCCCTTCCCAGCCCCAACGCCCAGGCCCGTCTAAGGGGAACCGGGGCCGCCCGGGACTCGTGACCTGGCCCAACCCCTCGATGCCTCCCACTCGGCCAGCTGAGATGGCGTTCTGCTTGCGTCGCCCGGGGGGTGGCCGCTAGCGTCACTCCGGGTGAGCCGCCTGCCGCTTCGCGAGATCCGGATTCGCACCAAGCGACTTGAGCTGAGGCTCCCCGACCTGGACTTGCTCGAGGACCTGGCCACACTCGCGGCGGGCGGGATCCACCCGCCGGAGACGATGCCCTTCGGAGTCCCCTGGACCGACCAGCCCTCGCCGCACCTTGAGTGGAGCACCTTCCAGTACCACCTGCTCCAGCTGGCCACCTGGAAGCCGGAGGCCTGGAGCTTCAATCCGGTCACCCTCCAGGGCGGCCGCGTGATCGGCACCCAGGGAATCGTGGCGACCGACTTCGGTGTCGCCCGCGTCTTCAGGACCGGGTCTTGGCTCGGGCGTCCCCATCAGGGTCAGGGGCTGGGGCGGGAGATGCGGGCAGCCATTCTCCACTTCGGCTTCGCCGGTCTGGGGGCGGAGCAGGCCCTGAGCGGCGCCTTCAGCGACAACCACGCATCTTTGCGCGTCTCCTCGTCACTGGGCTATCAGGAGAACGGCCGCACATTGGTGGCCCGCCGGGGCGAGCCGGCAGAGCACATCGAGCTGCGGCTGACCCGTGAGCAGTGGGAGAGGACCGACCGCCCGGAAGTCGAGCTCGAGGGTCTGGACGGGTGCCGTGAACTCTTCGGCCTCTGACTCGAGCCACGACGGGGGGGCGCCGCCCTTCTCACTGCTGGTCCTGAGCGAGGCGGACGTCGCCGCCTCGATCCAGGGGCCGGAGCTCCTGGAGCCGCTGGCGAACGCGCTCGCGAGCTACAGCGCCGGCCAGGCGACGGCTCCGCCGCGGGTGGCCGCCAAGGCGGCCGACGGGTGGCTCGGGGCGATGCCGGCCTACCTGCCGGCTCGGGGACTGGCCGCCAAGCTGATCACCGTCTTCCCCGGCAATCCCGGCTGGGGAAGACCGTCCCATCAGGGCCTGATCGCCCTCTTCGGCGGCGAGGATGGTACCCCGATCTGCGTCATGGACGCGGCCGAGACGACCGCTCTCCGGACCGCCGCGGTGTCAGCACTGTCGGTCAGGATGCTTGCCCGAGATGGCGCCCGCACCCTGGCGGTGCTGGGGACGGGCACGCAGGCCCGCGCCCACCTCCGGCTCGTGCCAGCGGTGCGCCAGTTCGCTGAGGTCCGGCTGGCGGGGCGGACTGAGGAGCGGGCCAGGGACCTTGCCCAGGACTTCTCCGGCTGCCAGGTCGCTCCGACCTTCGAGGCCTGCGTCAAGGGCGCGGACGTGGTGATCTGCTGCACCGACGCGCCCCGTCCGGTGGTGCGCCAGTGCTGGCTGGGCAAGGGCACTCACCTGGTCTCGGTGGGCGCCGGGGCGGAGGTCGACGACGCCACCGTGGCTGCAGCTCGGATCTTCGTCGAGTGGCGGGGGGCGGTGACCACCCCGCCTCCGGCGGGCGCGGTCGAGCTCCAAGGTCTCGACCCCGACCGGGTCGCTGAGCTGGGCGAGGTTATCAGTGGGGACCAAGCTGGCCGGACCTCAGAGGAGGAGGTCACCGTCTTCAAGTCGACCGGGCTCGGGGTCGAGGACGCGGCGGTCGGCTGGGCAGTTCTCGGGGCGGCCCGTCGCCTGGGACTCGGGACCGAGGTCAGCTGGTGAGCGACCTGCCTGGGCAGGCGGGGATCACTCGGCCCTGAGCTCGGACTGGTCGAAGGCCCGGGCTCGAAGCAGGCGCTCGGTATCCTCCAGCAGGTTCGCGAAGATCCGCCGCACGAGCGGATCCAGGTCGGTGCGCTCGAGGTTCTTCCTGCAGATGGTGGCCAGCTCCGGGCTGGGCGCGAGCGAGAGGGGGAGCCAGTCCCCCAGCTCAACTGCGAACTCGCCGCCGCGCTTGGCCAGGGAGGTGTCGAAGAGCCGGGGTAGTCGGGGGACGTAGGGCAGGAGCAAGTCCTCCCGGCCCACCCCTCCCATGCGGATGCTGATGGCGCGGACCTCCTCGACGTTGGCCGTGGCCGCGGCCAGCCTGGCCCAGGCCGCCCTCTTGGCGGAAGCGGTTGGCCGGGATGCCCGGGCCGCGGCCGCCCGGACCATTCCGCTGCTGCTCGGATCCGCGACCAGCGCCGCCTTGATCTCCCGCTCGCCAACCGCCCCGCGCGCCGCCAGCGCGAAGACCAGCAACCAGCGCAGCTCCGCGTCCAGGGCGATCCCCAGGGGCAAGTCCCGACCGGCGAGGATCCCCTGGCAGCGTTCGATCTGGTCGGGAGAGGTGGCCAGGCTGATGAAGCCGCGCAGCCAGACCGACTGCCGGTCGCTGCCTGGCGGCGAGCTTGCCAGGACCTGCCAGCCCGCCTCCGCCATCGCCGACTCCAGCTCCCCGCCGCGCTCGGGGTCTCCGTATCGCCTGGTCGCCGAACGGAAGTTGCCGAGCACGACTCCCACCAGGGTGGTGTCGGACTCGCCGGCGAGGTGCTCCGCCACCGTCTCGGCGAAGCGGTGGGCGGGCAGCTCCAGGTCCCGGGTCATGTCCCAGAGGCTGTCCCAGATCAGCGCCCGAGCCAGCGGCTCCCTGACCGCGCCCAGGTGGCGCTGCACCGTGGCCAGGGAGAGGGGGTCGAGGCGGATCTTGGCGTAGCTGAGGTCGCCGTCGTTGGGTAGGAGGAGGGGTGGCCGGCGCACCCCGATCAGCTCACCGACCTCAGTCCGCGGGCCTTCGATGCCGAGCTCGACCGAACCAACCCGCCCCAGCTCGTCCCCGACCCAGTCGAAGAGACCGACCCGGATCTGGTGGGGCCGCAGCGTCGGCTGCCCCGGCCTGGCGCTCTGGACGACGGTCGCGCGGGACATCGGGGCCCCCGGCTCCGGGCTCTCGACCTCGCAGGCGAGGGTGTTGATCCCGACGGTCTCGAGCCAGGCCCGAGCCCAGCTCTGGACGTCCCGGCCCGAGGTGACCTGGAGGGCGTCGACGAGGTCGGCGAAGACCGCGTTGGCCTCCTTGTGCTGGGTCAGGTAGAGGTGCAGGGCAGCGAAGAAGTTCTCCTCGCCGACGAAGGCGACCAGCTGCCGGAGCGCCGCCGCCCCCTTCTCGTAGGTGATCCGGTCGAAGTTGCCCCGGACCGCCTCCACGTCCGCGACCGGGGTGACGACCGGATGGGAGGTTCCCAGCTGGTCGACCCTGCTGCCCACCTGTTTGTTGAAGGTCGCGAAACCGACCCAGGCGTCGTCGAAGTCGGTGGCGGCGTCCACGGCGAAGACGGCCATCAGGGTGGCGAAGCTCTCGTTGAGCCAGAGGTCGTCCCACCAGCGCATGGTCACCAGGTCGCCAAACCACATGTGAGCCATCTCGTGCAGGATCGTGCCGGCTCGCCAGGCAAGAACGGTGGCGGGAACAGGCCCCCGGTAGATGGTGCTC
>DATDII010000169.1:0-5978 GCA_036521135.1 Candidatus Dormiibacterota bacterium
CCAAGAGGCCGCCCCTAGGAGAGACAGTCAGCGGGGCTCGGCGGTGGTCGCCGCCCCCTCGGGAGGTAGCACATGAACATCATTGATCTGCTCGAGGAGGAGCAGCTACGGGCCGACGTGCCCGAGCTCAGCCCTGGCGACACGGTCCGGGTCCACGTCAAGGTGGTCGAGGGGACCCGCGAGCGGGTCCAAGTCTTCGAGGGACTGATCATCGCCCTCCAGAAGGGGGGCGCCCAGCGCTCGCTGACGGTGCGCCGGACCGCCCATGGCGTGGGCGTGGAACGCACCTTCCCAGTCCACTCGCCACGACTGGCTCAGATCGAGGTGATCCGCCATGGCCGGGTGCGCCGGGCCAAGCTCTACTACCTCCGCGACAAGGTGGGCAAGCGGGCCAAGATCCGTGAGCGCCGGGACCCGACCGCCAAGGCGGCGCCGGTCCCGGAGGCGGACCCGGACCCGGCTGAGGTCAGCCCGACCGAGGCCAAGCCGGCCGCCCAAAGGCGCCGGCTGGCGCGGAGCCGGACCCGAGCCGACTGAGATCGCCAGGGTGCCTGGCGGCCGCAACGCCTAAACTTGCGGTCGTGCCCGATGAAGCGAACCTCGTCCTGGTGGTGTCGCAGCAGGCATCCCGGTCCGAGAGCATCGCCAAGGCGCTGGAGAAGCGCGGCCTCAGCATGGTCGCCTTCGACAGCACGTCGGCCGCCGCCACCGGCCTGGACCCGGCCGGGGCCGAGGCGGCCCTGATCGAGCTCCACGAGGACGACCGCGACCTGATCCCGCTGATCAAGAAGATTCGCGACAGCAGCAGCCATGCCGCCATGCCGATCGTCCTGGTGGCGGGCGACCCCGAATCTCCTGAGGTCGCGGCCGCCACCGAGGCCGGGGTGACCGTGGTCCTCCCCCGAACCAGCTCGACCCAGTCGGTCGCCGAGACGCTCCGCTCCCTGCTCGAGGCGGACCAGGTCGGCCCCGAGCGGACGCCGGAGGCGAGCCCGAGCCGGGAGGCCCCGGCCGCCACCACCGCGCCGCCCTTGGCGGCGCCGGCGGCGACCAACAATCGCAAGGGGGCGGGCGAGCTCTGGGTGGTCTGCGGTCCCCGGGGCGGGGTCGGCCGGACCGCCCTCGCCACCAACCTGGCCGTGATCGCGGCCGAGACCCTGCGAGTGGCCCTGGTCGACAACGTCCCCCGCTTCGGCTGCTCCCTGATGGCCTTCAACCTGCCCCCCCAGACACCGACCTGGGTCGAGCTCGCCGACCTTCCCAGCGACGAGGACATCCTCGACCGGCTGACCCGGCATCCGAGCGGGGTGTCGGTGCTGCCGGCGCCGGGGCGGCCCGAGCTCTCCGACTCGGTCTCGCCGGCGGCGGTCGGGGCGTTGATCTTCCGTCTGACCGGGCTCGCCGACCTGGTGGTCGTCGACCAGGGCGGCCGTCTCGACAACGGCGGCATCGACCTGCTCGAATCGTGCGACCACATGATCCTGGTGGGCACCCCCGACAACCCCGGGGTGGTCGGCCTCCGGGGCTGGCTGCGGATCTGCGACCAGCTCCAGATCCCCCGTGACCGGATCTCGGTGGTCCTCAACTGCGTGCTGCCCTATCACCAGGTCGACTCCGAGCGGGCCAAGCGGGTGCTGGAGCAGCCGGTCCTGGCTCTGCCTCACGGCGGCATCGATGGGGTCCGGTCGCTGAGCGGGGGCGAGCCGCTCGCCTGGAAGCATCCGTCCAACCGGTGGGTCAAGGCGATGCGCGGCCTCGCCAGTCAGATCTCGCCGGAGATCGGGGCCAAGCTCAAGCGCTGAGGACCGGGGACCTCCCTGAGGTCGGGGGCCGACCTGAGCCGGCTTGTCTGGCGAGCTCCGTTCCGCGCCGGCTGACCGCCTTGTAGGCGGCGCAGTTGGAGTAGAGGGCGGATGCCGGCTTGGCCCGGGGCGGGCGTCCCCGGGCGGGCCGGGGGACCTCGCCCTCCTCCGAGCCGTAGCGCTGCCAGACCGACTGCCGCGACATCCCTAGCCGGTCCGCGATCTCGGCCCAGCTCGATCCCTCGGCGCGGGCGGCGAGGACGGTCGCCGCCCTGCGGGTCCCGAGCAGGACCGCCAGGGAGCGCAGGGCCAGGAGCCGGTCCGGGGTCGGGAGCTGGTCCAGCTCCGCCAGGACCAGCCGGCTCGCCGCCGTCGCCGCCGGCGAGGCTGGTTGGTATCCCATACGTCAAGGATACCTGACAAAAGGACTATGATGGGGCCAGGCGGAGAGCTGATCCGCCCCATGCGCTGGGCAGGAGGATCCGATGGACGAGGCAGTGGCGGTGACCGACGCGACCTTCGAGCGCGAGGTCCTGGCGCAGGATCTCCCGGTGCTGGTCGACTTCTGGGCCGGGTGGTGTCCGCCCTGCCGGATGATCGCCCCGATCGTGGACCAACTGGCCCGGGAGTATCGGGGCCGGCTCAAGGTGATCAAGGCCGACTACGACGCCTGTCCCAGCCAGGCGGGCGCCTACGGGGTGATGAGCATCCCGACCCTGATGGTGTTCAAGGGCCACCAGCCGATCGCGAGCATGGTCGGCTACCAGCCCAAGGCCGTGCTCCGGGCCAAGCTCGACGCCCTGCTCCCGCCCTCAGCCTGAGGCTCTCACTCCGAGGCGGACGTGGGAGCCTTGCCCTCGGGCCAGTACTGCTCCTCTAGGATGTCCTCGTCCCCGAGGCCGGCCCGGAGCATCACCGCCCGGCCAGCCGAGATCATCCCCGGGTGGCCGCAGAGGTAGACCATGCCCTTGCCGGGCCTGATCCCGGTCCGATCCGCGTGCTTGCGGAGGACGTCCTCGGCCCGGCCCACCTCGCCCTCCCAGCCCGAGTCGCCCCAGGGTCGGCTGACGGTGGGGACATACTCGAACTCGGGGAACTCGGCGGTCAGCTGCTGAAGCTCCTCGGCGTATCCGAACTCGTGAGAGAAGCTGGCGCCCTGGACCAGGACGATCTTGGGAACGGTGAGCTCTGCTCGGCGCCGCTCCAACTGGAGCTGGCGGAGGATGCTGGTGAAGGGGGCGATCCCGGTCACGGTCGCCAGGAAGAGGTGGATGCGGTCAGGCGGCAACCCGCTCTTGAGGAAGAGCCCCTTGGGCCGCTTGCGCATCAGCAGCCGGTCGCCGACGCCGAGCGGGTAGAGGTAGGGGGTGAGGGCGCCGTCGGGGATGAGCTCGATGAAGAACTCCAACTCGCGCTCCTCGGGGGCGGAGACGATCGAGTAGGGCCGCTCCAGCGGCCTTCCCTCGACCTCCACCCCGAGGGTGGCGTACTGGCCCGCCCGGAAGTCGAAGGGGGAGTTGTGGGCGACCCTGACCGACCACAGGTCCGGCCCGTAGTCCCGGCGCTCGACGATCTCGACGGTGTCGTACTTGGCGGACAGGTCGCTGGCCAAGGTGCTGGGTCCCCTCCCTTGGGATGGCTGGCTCGGGCCAGTGTAGCCAGGCGCCAAACTGGCTTCGAGGTGTGGAAGTCGGGGCGGGCGGGGAGGCTGTTGCTAGAATTCCGGCTCGCCCCATCCGCCCAGCCAAGGAACTGCCCCAGCTGATGCCTGCATCGAACCTGATCATCGTCGAGTCGCCGAGCAAGGCGCGCACCCTGGGCAAGTTCCTGGGCAGCGACTACGACGTCAAGGCCTCGATGGGCCACGTCGTCGACCTGCCCCGCTCCAAGCTAGGCATCGACGTCGAGCACGACTTCGAGCCCGACTACATCGTGATCAAGGGCAAGGAGGCCCAGCTGCGCGACCTCAAGTCGGCGGCGCGGAAGTCGAAGCGGGTCCTACTCGCCGCCGACCCCGATCGCGAGGGTGAGGCGATCGCCTGGCACATCGCTCGCCAGCTGGGGCTGGTCGACGCCGAGCGGATCGTCTTTCGGGAGATCACCAAGCAGGCGGTCGAGACCGCCCTCGACCAGCCCCGCCCGATCGACCAGCGGCTGGTGGACGCGCAGCAGGCGCGCCGGGTCATCGACCGCCTTCTCGGGTACAAGCTGAGCCCCCTGCTCTGGCGCAAGATCCGAAAGGGGCTCTCCGCCGGGCGGGTCCAGTCGGTCGCGCTGCGGCTGGTCTGCGATCGCGAGCAGGAGATCGAGGCCTTCAAGCCGGTCGAGAGCTGGAGCCTGGACGCGCTCCTGGTCACCGAGGGCGGCGAGCAGGTGACGGCGCGCTACCAGGGACGGGGTCTCGAGCCCAAGGCCAAGCGGGGCAAGGCCAAGGACGAGGACGCCGAGCCGTCGGGGCTGACCAACGAGGCCAGTGCCCGCAGAGTGATCGCCGAGGTGGAGCAGGCCCTGTTCAAGGTGGCCACCGTCGAGCGACGCCGGGTCCGGCGCAACCCGCCCCAGCCGTTCATCACCAGCACCCTGCAGCAGGACGCCTCCTCGCAGCTGCACTTCAGCCCGAGCAAGACGATGCGGATCGCCCAGCAGCTCTACGAGGGGGTCGAGCTGGGCAGCGCCGGGCCGACCGGACTGATCACCTACATGAGGACGGACTCGACAAGGCTCAGCGAGTCGGCGTCGGAGGCGGCCAAGACCTACCTGGAGCAGGCGTTCGGGTCGAGATACCTGGGCCAGGCCGGGGCCCAGCGCAAGGGGCCGAAGGCAGTCGTGGCGAGCCAGGACGCCCACGAGGCGGTCCGGCCCACCTCGGTCGAGCGCGACCCGGAGTCGGTGGCGGAGTACCTGAGCTCGGACCAGTCCAAGCTCTACCGGCTCGTCTGGCGCCGCTTCCTGGCGAGCCAGATGAGCCCTGCCGAGTTCGACTCGACCAGAGCCGAGATCATGGCCGGCGAGCACCGCTTCCGGGCGACCGGGAGTCGCCTGGTCTTCGACGGCTTCCTGCGCGTGGCCGGATCGGAGAGCCGCGAGGACGAACTCCTGCCCGAGCTCAGCCCGGAGCAGGTGGTCAGCCTCCAGGAGCTCAGGCCGGAGCAGCACTTCAGCCAGCCGCCGCCGCGCTACAGCGAGGCCAGCCTGGTCAAGGAGTTGGAGGAGCGGGGGATCGGCCGGCCCAGCACGTACGCCACCATGACCGAGCTGATCCAGACCCGCCGCTACGTGGTTCAGCAGGAGCGACGGCTCCATCCCACGCCACTGGGTCTGGCCGTCAACGAGGCCCTCACCAGCCAGTTCCCCTCGGTCGTCGACCTCGGGTTCACCGCTGCCCTCGAGCTCCAGCTGGACTCGATCGAGACTGGCGAGAGCCCCTGGGTGCCGGTGGTCAGCTCCTGGTACGAGCCCTTCGCCAAGGTCCTCGACGATGCCCAGGAGACGATGCCCCGGGTCAAGATCAAGGCCCAGCCGACGGGCGCCAGCTGCCCCCGCTGCGGGGCCGAGCTGGTGCTCCGCAGTGGCCGCTTCGGCGACTTCGTCGGCTGCAGCCGCTATCCCGAATGCGACTTCATCGAGGGCAAGGAGGAGCGGGCGGCAGCCGAGGAGATCGGCGAGGCCTGTCCGCTCTGCGGCAAGCCCCTGGTCAAGCGGACCGGGCGGCGGGGGCCCTTCGTCGGCTGCTCCGGCTACCCCGGGTGCCGCTTCATCCGGAGCGAGAGCGGCCCGGCCGGCGCCAGCCGTCCGGCCCCGACGGCGGCCCAGCCTACTGGAGAGCCCTGCCCTGCGTGCGGCAAGCCTTTGGTGGAGCGCCAGGGGCGCTTCGGTCCCTTCGTCTCCTGCTCCGGGTATCCCGGCTGCAAGTACCGCCCGCCCCGGCCTCCGGCGGGTCCCAGGCCGGCCCGGCCCCGGGCCGCTGCCAAGCGGCGGGCCAAGGAGCCGGCAAGGAGCTAGCGACCGCGACGGTCTGTCCCTGGGGGTCCCGGGCGTGTGATCCTGGGTTGGTGATCGCCCGCGTTGCCGGCCTGCCCTTGCGGATGGGGGCCACCGTGATGGCGACCGGGATCGTCGCCGTCGGGCTTTCCCGGAGCGGAGCCGCCGGCGTCGCTGACGTTCTTCTGGCCACCG
>DATDII010000170.1:0-2708 GCA_036521135.1 Candidatus Dormiibacterota bacterium
AAGGCCGAAAGAGTGGCCGAATTCGAGGCGACAATGCTTAGTCGGTTGCTAGAAGTGAGATCACAACGGTGTGCCGAGGGGCGGGATCGAACCGCCGACACCGGGTTTTTCAGACCCGTGCTCTACCAACTGAGCTACCTCGGCAGGGCGGGGCTCCTGAGATCAATTCGTCGCACCGGCGTCCGCGCGGGCTGCTGGCAGACTGGCCCAACCGGGAGCAACGGCTGGCTCGGACGGAGGCGGCCCCGGCTCCAGGCGGCAGATGCAGTAGACCATACCGAGGCGGCGGCGCCTGGGTCTACGGCAGGGCAACGAGGTAGGCGAGGCGCTGCTCGAACTGTTGGCGACCTCTAGTCGGAGCCGACCCGGTCCGATGCATCTCCAGAATCAGTCGCCCAAGGCCAGGGCCGCGTAGTCATCGGCAAGGTCGACCCGGACCAGTGCGGCTAGGAGCCTGGACAGGTCGCGGCGTTCGACCAGGCTGGCCAGCGACTTGGCGTCCTCCGCCAAGCCCAGGTGGTGGGCCGCCTTGAGGGCCCGGCGGTCGGCGAACGGATAGAGCTCGGACCAGAGCGCCTGGACTTCGCGGAAGAAGATGTCCACGCTCACGTCCCCCATTCCCTTGAACTCGCGCAGGAGCTGGCGCTCGCGCCCGGGGTCACGGTCCGCCTCCTCTCGGAGCCGGCGGAGGTCCCCTCGATAGCGGGCGATCAGCCCGTCGGCCAGCTCGCCCAGGCGGCGCGAGGTGCTCTCGTCGTAACGGGCGTAGCCGCTGCGGTTGAGGACCCGGGTGCGCTCGGTCCAGCTGCTGGCCGCCATTCTGGGGGCGGTGGTCCAGCCGGCTTCGGCCAGGGCGCGAGCGGCGGCGGTCGCGATCCCAGCCGAGATCCGTGCCCCGTAGAGCAGTGAGGCACACAGGAGGCGGAAGAGGGGAGAGGGCGCCTCCCGATCGAGGGAGATGCCGAGCTCGTCAGCGAATGTTCGGCCATGGAGCTGGAGGAGCTTGGCTGCGACCCGGTCTCGATCTGGAGCCATCCAACCTCCTCGGCGCCTCTCAAAGTGGCTCTACTTTCCAACGGCTGACCAGAAGGCTTGTTTCGCCGACAGCGCATCCCGGCACTCACGTCGGCGGTTAGGCTGTTCCGGTGGCGAGGCGGCTGTCGGCGCGACGACTCGTGCTCGCGGTGGCGGCGACGCTTCTGTTCGCCGGAGCCCTCACCCTCTCCTGGACCGAGGGGGCCGACCACCTCACCCTGCAGGCGCTGGCGATGGGCCTAGGCCTGGCCGCCTGCGTGCTGGCGGCGCTGGCCGCGGGTGCTGGGCGCCGCCGCCGATCATCCTAGGCGAGCCGCTCAAGGAGCATCGCCATCCCCATTCCCCCGCCCACGCACATGGTCTCGAGGCCGATCGTCTTGTCCCAGGTGCGCAGGCCGTTGAGCAGGGTGCAGGTGATTCGGGCGCCGGTCATCCCGAAGGGGTGGCCGATCGCGATCGAGCCGCCGAAGGGGTTGAGCCGGTCCGCCATGGGGTCGAGACCGATGCCCCTGGCGGCGGGGATGACCTGCGCGGCGAAGGCCTCGTTGATTTCGATGATGTCCACGTCGGCCAGACCGAGGCCGGTCCTGGCGAAGAGCTTCTGGGTGGCCGGGATCGGGCCGAGGCCCATGTATTCGGGCTCGACGGCGGCGACAGCCGTCCCCAGGATCCGGGCGAGCGGGGTGATCCCGAGCTCCTCGGCCCGGGGTCGGGACATGACGATCAGGGCAGCCGCGCCGTCGTTGAGCGGGCAGGCATTCCCGGCGGTGACCCGGCCGCCCTCCTTGAACACCGGCTTGAGCGTGGCCAGCAGCTCCGCTGTGGTGTTGGGGCGGGGGCCGTCATCCCGATCGACCACCTCGCCATCGGGGCGGACGACGGGGATGATCTCCCGGTCGAAGAACCCCTGAGCCTGGGCGGCCACGGCTCGGTTCTGGCTCCGCGCCGCGAACTGGTCCATCTCCTCCCGGCTAACGCCCTCACGCTCGGCGACGTTCTCGGCGGTCAGGCCCATCGCCAGATAGAGGTCGGGGAACCCCTCGGCGTTGCCCGGCAAGAGCCTCGGGTTGCGGGCCTCGGGAGGATCTGAGGTGCCATTCCCGAACCGGCTCACGGTCTCGACCCCGATCGAGGCGAAGACGTCCCCCTCGCCCGCCTGGATCGCGTGGTAGGCCATCCGGGTCGTCTGGAGCGAGGAGCTGCAGTACCTGGTCACGGTCGTCCCGGGAGCGTTGACCCGGGCCAGGATGCTGATGGCGCGACCCAGGTTGAAGCCCGACTCCCCTCCGGGAAGACCACAGCCGCAGAGCACGTCCTCGACCTGGCTCACCTCGAGCTCGGGGATCTGCGCCAGCACCTGGGCAAGGATGAAGGCGCCGAGGTCGTCGGGGCGAAGGTCGACCAGGGATCCCTTGTGGGCCCGGCCCACCGGCGACCGGCCGGCGGCCACGATCACCGCCTCGGCCACGCCGGCACCTCCCGCGTCAACTGCTCTGAGCTAAGTCGGCCACGCCGTGGCGCGGCGCTGGCTCAGCGCCCGCGTGAGCTGGATCTGCCAGATGGTCCCGGCAGGATCCGCAGCCCCTTGGCGACGCTCTCGATCGACTGGTCCGCCAGGGCCCACATCGGGCGGTAGCTGGGGGTGAGCTCGGACGCCTGGCTCGAAGACGTCG
>DATDII010000171.1:0-3914 GCA_036521135.1 Candidatus Dormiibacterota bacterium
AGCACCCGAGCCAGATCTGGATCGAGGTCGGCCAGCGCAAGCTGCACGTCAGCGCCGAGTCGCTCCAAGGGACGGCCCGGGCGGACGCCCTGGGCCGGATCGCAGCGATCGCCCCCCGGTATGGTCACTACCAGGAGAAGACCGACCGGGAGATTCCCGTCGTCCGACTGACCCCGGCCGACTGAGTCCAGCTCCGCTCCTCGCCGACCGTCCTCAGGCACCGGAGCAGGGTTGGAAGCCGCTCCCCTGAAGGATGCTGTGGGCGCTGGCCCGGGCGAGGGCGGCCCAGCTCTGGCCCGGGTGCCGGCTGCGGTATCCGGCGACGATGTCATATCCGATCGCCTGGCCGGTCAGGGCCGGCATGGTGGACTCGCCAAAGACGGCGCGGTTGACCTGACCTCCGGATAGGACCTCACTGTGGAGTCCGACCCTGTGCAGGACCGGCGCCAGGTGCCTCCACTGGCTGCACTCCTGAGTGGCCGTAAGGGCGTGGATCCAGGGCTCGGCCGGGCCGGCAAAGGCCGCCTCGGCGAAGTTGGTCGCCTCGCCCGCGCTGACCAACTCGTCGAGCAGCGTCCGGCCCAACCCGGCACCCTGGGTGATCCGCACGCTGCGGTCGACCTCCCGGGCCAGGGTGCGGGCCAGCTCCTCGGTCAGGTCGGCCGGCTCAGAGGCCCAGTGCGCATCCAGGCCGACCGTGATCGCTCCGGTCTCGGGGTCGGTGAAGCCGGTCGTCCCCACCTCGGCCACGATCTGATCGGAGTCGCCGATCGTGACCGTGATCGTGGTCGGCGGGCCGGGCAGCAGGCTTCCGATCCGGTGGAGGTCGGCCGCGGCCACCGAGCGCAGCGCCAGGTGGTGCCAACCCGCCTCGCGTAGCACCTGGGCGCTGAAGTTGACCAGGAAGCGGCCCCCGACCGCCTGGTCCTGGACCGGCAGCCGGGGAACGACGTCGGCGCAGCTGGCCAATAGAACCGAGCTGAGGGCGAGCGCCACCAGGATCCGGACCATGACTAGGCCAGGGAGTGGTCGGACCGGGGTCGATCGCTCAGGCGCGTCTACCGGTGGGGGCGCCTTGGGTCTCACCCACCTCCCAGGTCATCATCGCCGAGCAGTCTAACCGCTGGCCAGAGCGGCAGTCTGGGCCCGCGCCCTTTATCCTGCCTCTGCTGGCGAGTTCAGGGAGGTCCTTGGTGGCGGACATCCGGATCGAGCAGGGGCGACTGATCGTGGCCCTGACCACGGTCGAGAAGCTGGAGGCGGTTCACGGCGACCTGCGAGTGCCGCTGAGCGCAGTCGGGGAGCTGGAGGTCGTCGACCAGCCCCTGGCCCTGCTCCACGGCTTCAAGCTGATCGGGGCCGGCGTGCCGGGGAGCACCGCGGTCGGCATCTGGGAGGGGCCGGAGGGAAGAACCTTCTCGGTCGAGCATCATGCCAGCCGGGGCCTGGTGATCAACCTCGAGGGGCAGGCCTACCGGCGGCTGATCATCGGCTCGGCGGACCCGGAGGGGCTGGCGGAGAGGGTGCGCTCGGCCACCCGGCCGCCCCTCTAGGGGCCTGCGACCCGGTCAGATCCAGTTGCGGCGACGGAAGAGGTAGAGCTGGAGCACCAGCGAGAGGACCATCAGGACGATCGCCCCGATGAACGCCAGGCCGGAGGGCTCGAGGACCCGGATCAGGTAGGCGAAGTTCATCCCGAAGAACCCGGTAAGGAAGGTCAGCGGGAGGAAGAGGCTGGCCATGACGGTCAGCGTCTTCATGGTGCCGTTGAGACGGTTGGAGACGGTCGACAGGTAGGTGTCCATCGCCCCTGAGAGCAGATCCCGGAGCGAGTCGACCGTCTCGTACTGGCGGACCAGGTGGTCGTAGATGTCGCGGAAGTACAGGGATGCCTCCGGCGCCGCCGGGTCCAGGGACTGGGTCACCAGCCGCTGGAAGGAGTCGCGCTGAGCTCCAAGGATCCGGCGCAGGTCGGTCACCGAGTGCTTGAGCCTTGTGATCCGGGGGAGGTCCCTCTGGGTGGCGGTCGTCACCAGCCGGTCCTCGAGGGCGTCGACCTCCTCGTCGATGCCCTCGAGGGCGGGAAAGGCGGAGTCCACGATCGCCCCGGTGACCAGGTAGGTCACGAACATCGGCCTGCCCTGGGCCAGGGCCGGGTCAACCTCGAGCCGGCGCCGCACCTCTGCTAAGCCCGGGTTGGGCTTCTGGTGGAGGGAGATGATCCAGCGGGGCGAGATGCACAGGTACTGCTCCTGGAGGACCGCCGCCTGCTTCTTCCACTCGAGCGCGACCAGGACCAGGAAGACGTAGCCCGGGTAGTCCTCCCACTTGGGCCGCTGCCCCCCCTGCTGGATGTCCTCGATGGTGAGCCGGTGAATGCCGAAACCGTCGCGGAGGAGTTCGAAGTCGGCCGGCTTGGGCGCCTCGATGTCGAGCCACAGCGGACCCTGCTTGGCGCGGAGGGCCTGCTTGAGCCGGGCCAGGTCGCAGTTCTCCTCCTGGCCCTTGCCGGTCACCAGCCAGTGCATGGCCGGACTCTAACCGAGTCGTCCCAACGCGCTGGCAGGAGCGGGTGAGGAACGCCTCAGCCGCCGAGGTAGGACATCTCCGGCTTGGCCTCGGCCGGCACCAGCGTCTGGGCAGAGCGCAGCTCGGAGTAGCGGTCCACCCGCCGTCCCCAGATCCGGCCCAGCTCCTCGACCAGGGCGACGCGGTCGGCGCCGGCCCGGAGAACTGGGCGGAGATCATGACCCAGCCGAGCGAAGAGGCAGGTGTGGAGCTTTCCGTCGGCCGTGAGTCGCAGCCGCGAGCAGTCGCCGCAGAAGGGCTCGGTGACCGAGCTGATGACCCCGATCTCCCCCGCGCCGTCGGAGTAGCGATAGCGCTGGGCCACGTCACCCCGGTGACCGTCCCCGACCGGCTCGAGCCCCCACTCGGCCCCGATCCAGGCCAGCACCTCGGCGCTCGGGACCACCTCCTCCAGGAGCCAGCCATGGCTCTCGCCCACGTCCATGTACTCGATCAGGCGGAGCTGGTACCCGTGCTCCCTGGCGAAGCGGGCCAGGTCGAGGACGCCCTCGTCGTTGAGGCCGCGGCGGATGACCGCGTTCAGCTTGACCGGCCCCAGGCCGGCGCTCTCAGCCGCCCGGATGCCCGCCAGCACCGGCTCGATCGCCTGCCCGACCCCGTTCATCAGCCGGAAGACCTCGGGGTCGACCGAGTCCAGGCTCACCGTCACCCGGCCAAGCCCCGCTTGCGCCAGGGGCAGGGCCGATCGCGACAGGAGGGCGCCGTTGGTGGTCATCGCCAGATCGGTGATCCCGGGCAGCTCGGCCAGCATCCTGACCAGCTTGGGGAGGTCGCGACGGAGGAGCGGCTCGCCGCCGGTGAGCCGAACCTTGCTCACCCCGAGCTCAGCCCCCGCCTCCACCACCCGGACGATCTCCTCGAAGCTGAGGATCTCCGAGCGGGGCAGGAAGCGGAAGCCGGGTCCGAAGGTCTCCTTGGGCATGCAGTAGCCGCAGCGCAGGTTGCAGCGATCGGTGACCGAGACCCGAAGGTCTCGCAAGGGACGCCCCAGTAGGTCCCGGGCCGGCTGCTTCATCGAGATCATCGTAAGCCAGGACGCGGCATCGACCGCCCGAGCGAATGAGGCCCTAGTGGGCGACAGCGGCCCGGATCGACTCCCGCATCGACCCCATGGTGCTGAGCACGGCCGTTGGCTCGTAGCCACAGTGGGCCATGCAGTTGGCGCACTTGGGGTTGCGGCCCCGGCCGTAGCTGTCCCAGTCGGTGGTCTCGAGCAGCTCCTTGTAGGAGCCAACGTAGCCATCGGAGAGGAGATAGCAGGGCCGCTGCCAGCCGAAGATCGAGTAGCAGGGGATCCCCCAGGCGGTACAGGAGAAGTCGACCTT
>DATDII010000172.1:0-7202 GCA_036521135.1 Candidatus Dormiibacterota bacterium
GTCAGGGAGCATGCCGTCCCCCTCGCGGACCTGGTCATCCTGGCGCTTGATCAGGAGCCCCTGCGGTTTGTCCGCGGGCTTGCCGTGGTCCATCCGGATCAGGCTGAAGCCGCCCCGGAGCTTCTGGCCCTCGAGACGGAAGTCGAGGTGACCCTCCTTGAGCCCCCGCTCGGCGTCGCCCTTGGGGCCTTTCTCGAAGTCGAAGGTCCCCACGTCCCAGAGCATCACCGTGCCGGCGCCGTAGCCGGAGGGGATCACGTCCTCGAAGTCACCGTAGTCGATCGGATGGTCCTCGACCTGGACTGCGAGGCGGCGCTGGCTCGGGTCCAGCGACGGCCCCTTGGGCACGGCCCATGAGAGGAGCACCCCTCGGTACTCGAGCCGGAAGTCGTAGTGAAGTCGGCTGGCCCGGTGGAGCTGGACGCAGAAGCGGTGCCCCTTGGTCAGCTTGGCCCAGCGAGGGGCGGGGCCGCTCGCCTTGGGGCTCCTGCCCCCGCTCGGCTCCGGGGTGCGACTGAAGTCGCGCTTGCGTTGGTAAGTGCCGAGTTCTGGTGCCCGCCCTTTGCGCTTCTCGACGGGGTGGGCGCGCCCGGCCTTCCGCGTGCGTTGCTGGTCCGCGGTGCGGTCGGGCATCTGGTCCTCCCAGGCGGGGTGGGCTGGTGCGCCAGCTTACAACCGGCCACTGAGTGGCCGCGCCCCGGCTAACGCGCCGGCACCCGTGCCGGTTCGCGCTCAGCCGCCCTGGAGCCAGGCCGCCTCGCCAGTCGGCCCGGCCGAGCCGTCACCGCTCGCCGGCAGTGCTCGCCCAGAATGTCTCAGGACAGCCATTCGGCAGCGGCTAGAGGAACGAGCATGGAGCGGATCCCGGTCATCGACGGGCACAACGACCTGCCCTGGGCCCACCGCCTGGCCGCCGGCTACGACCTGGTCGCCCTTGACGTGGCCTCCTCCCAACCCCAGCTGGCGACCGACCTTCCTCGTCTCCGTCGGGGCGGGGTGGCGGGACAGTTCTGGTCGGTCTACGTGCCGACCAGCCTGAGCGGTGCCCCGGCGGTGATGGCCACCCTCGAGCAGATCGAGTTCGTCCACCGGCTGGTCGCCGCCTACCCCGAGCAGCTGGCGCTGACAGTGACGGCAGACCAGGCCGACGCGGCCATCGCCAGCGGTCGGATCGCCTCCTTCCTGGGCGCCGAGGGAGGCCACTCGATCGCCGACTCCCTGCCCATGCTGCGGACCTTCTTTCGGCTCGGGGTGCGCTACCTGACCCTGGCCCACGATCGCAACACCGGCTGGGCCGACTCCTGCACGGACCAGGCCACAACCGGGCTCGCGCCCTTTGGCGAGGAGGTGGTCCGGGAGATGAACCGGCTCGGAATGCTGGTCGACCTGAGCCACTGCTCGGCTGAGACCGCCAGGGGCGGACTGGCGATCAGCCGTGCCCCGGTGATCTTCAGCCACTCGTCCTGCCGTGCCCTCTGCGACCATCCCCGTGACGTCGCCGACGACGTCCTTGAGCTGATCCCGGCCAATGGCGGCGTGGTGATGCTCACCTTCGTCCCCTCGTTCATCTCCCCTGCCTGCCGTGCCTGGCAGGAGCGCCTCGACCAGGGGCTGGAGCAGCGGGGACTGGACCAGCATGGCCCCGACGGCGAGCGCTTCGCCGCGGAGTGGAGCGCCCTTCACCCCGAGCCCAAGGCCACGGTCGGTGAGGTCGCCGACCATGTCGAGCACGCCCGCGAGATTGTCGGTGCCGGGCATGTCGGGTTGGGGGGTGACTTTGACGGGACCCCGCATCTTCCCACTGGGCTGGAGGACACCTCCTGCTACCCCAACTTGATGGCGGAGCTGCGCGGTCGGGGCTGGTCGGAGCCCGACCTGGTCCGACTCGGCTCGGCCAACGTCCTGGCCGCTCTGCGCGGGGCCGAGGCGGTGGCGCGCGACCTCGCCTGAGTCAGGAGTCGGCCCAGGGAGGGCTCAGCTCCGAAGCCGATGCAGCCAGGTCCAACTAGCCACCGCCCGGATCGCCTCCCGGGCCGAGTCCTGGCTCGGGAAGCCCTCGGTGCACACCACGAGGCAGAAGGGCTCGGCGTCGTCGGGCCAGACCAGGGCCGCGTCGTGGAGGATGCCGTCGACCCACCCGTTCTTGCTCCCCACCCTGGTCCCCCTGGGCAGGGCCGCCGGGATCTCGTCGCGGTAGCGCTGGCGCTCGAGGAGGACGAGCATCGCCTGGCAGCTCGCCTGGCTGGCAGCCCGCCCCGATGCCATGGCGGTGAGGAGCTGGGCCAGGTCGGCCGGGGTGACCTCGTTGCTGATGCCCGCCTCCTTGGCCGCCCGGTCACCGATCAGACGGCCAACGAGGCTGTCGCCAGCGCCGAGCTCGGCCAGGACTCGGGCCACGGCCGGGATCCCGACCAGGCCCATGAGCAGGTTGGTGGCCTCATTGCTCGAGACCGTGATCATCCGCTCCACGAGATCGCCGACAGGCAGGCCCTGACCCGCCTTGGCCGCCAGCTCGACGTCGACGTCATCGGGGTCGAGCTCGAACCGGGCGGCGTCGATCGCGGAGGGAAAAGTGGTGGCGATCTCGAGCTGGTGGTCGAGACCCAGGGCGCGTTGATCGACCAGGCGAAAGACGGCGATCATCACCGCGACCTTGATGGTGCTGGCGGCGTAGAAACGGCGGCGCGAGTCTTGCTCTGAGCGCACCCTCCCGCGGGAGTCGGTGAGCACCCAGGCCAGTTGCGCGCCGGGTGGGGCGCTGGCCGGCATCCCCGCGCCGCTTGGCGGATGCGCTACCGATCCACCCCTGGGGACGGGCCGTTTGCGCGGATCCTGACCGACCCCGTCACCGGGCGATCCTACCAACCTGCGCCGTTGGCCGAGACCCGCGGCAGCTGGCAGCGCCCGTCCGTGGCCCGGAGTAGGCTGGTAGGATCCGGCGCCGCCCGAGGATGTGCCCGATCCGTGTGGGTGACCGAGCCTCCGCCCCGGTCGTCGGCTCGCCCACGCAGGAGACAGGCATGAGAGCAAGCGACACGTCCTTCCGCAATCGGCTCGCCCTCTCCGGAGTCCTGGCAGTGGCCCTGATCGCGTCGATCGCCGGGGTCGCGACGCTGCCGGCGAGCGCCAAGAGCCAGTCTGGCGGAACGGTCACGTTCGCCCAGCAGCCGGGCAATGTTCCCAACTACATCTTCCCGATCACGGCCGCGAACTCCTACGTGTCCGGCAACCTGACCTTCTTCCAACCGCTGCTCTGGCGGCCGCTCTACTGGCTCGGCGACGGCACCAAGCCGGTGATCAGCAAGTCCCTGAGCCTGGCGGATCCGCCCACCTTCAGCGACGGGGGGCGCACCGTCAATATCACCCTCAAGCCATACAAGTGGTCGGATGGCCAACCGGTGACCAGCCGCGATGTGGAGTTCTTCCTCAACCTGCTCAAGGCGGGCAAGAACAACTGGGGCGGCTACAGCCCGGGTGAGTTTCCCGACAACGTCGCCAGCTTCGCCATCAACAGCCCGAGCAGCTTCAGCCTCACCTTCAACAACGTGTACGCGCGCGAGTGGATCGAGAACAATGAGCTCTCGGCGATCGTGCCCCTGCCCCAGCAGGCCTGGGATAAGACCTCGGCCAGTGGTGCTGTCGGCGACTACGATCTGACCGCCAGCGGCGCGACGGCGGTCTACAACTACCTCAACCAGCAGGCGCTCTCGCTCAACACCTACGCCACCAATCCGCTCTGGCAGGAGATCGACGGACCGTTCCGGATGACGGCCTACTCCGCGGAGACCAACTACGTCGCCTTCGCTCCCAACCCGCACTACTCGGGCCCGATCAAGCCGCGGATCAGCAAGCTGATCGAGGCTCCCTTCACCAGCGAGTTTGCCGAGTACGACGCGCTCCGCTCGGGCCAGGTCGACTATGGCTACCTGCCCAGCACCGACCTCCACCAGACCAGCTATTTCAAGGCCAAGGGCGACACGGTCGAGCCCTGGTCCAGCTGGGGGGTCGACTACATGGTGATCAACTTCACCAACCCCAAGCTCAAGTCCTATTTCAAGCAGCTCTACATCCGCCAGGCGCTCCAGCTCACCGTCAACCAGCCCGCCCTGATCAAGGACACCCTGAACGGCTACGGGCAACCGATCGATGGGCCGATACCGATCGATCCCAAGGGCCCGCTGGTCAGCCCGCTCGAGGCCAAGAACCCCTACCCCTACAACCCGGCCAAGGCGGCCAAGCTGCTGAGAGAGCACGGCTGGAAGGTGGTCCGTGACGGCACCGACACCTGTCTCAAGCCGGGCGACGGAAGCGGCCAGTGCGGCGCCGGCATTGCCAAGGGCGCGGCGCTGAGCTTCCCGGTGATCTATCCCTCCGGGGTCGCGTCGATCGCCGACGGAGTCCAGGCCTGGAAGTCCTGGGCCTCGACGGTCGGGATCACCCTGAACATTCGCGAGCTGCCGCTGCAGCAGATCGGCGACATCGCCAACATCTGCACCACCGGCGCGACCTGCACCTGGGGCCTGGCCAACTGGGAGGGCTGGGGCTTCCAGAGCCCGTACCCAACCGGGGAGGAGACCTTCTCGGCGATCCAGACGGGCGGTTACCGGAGCGCCACCAACGACGCCAACATCACCGCCACCCAGCGCAGCAGCAATCCTTCGGCGATGTTCAACTACGAGGACTACCTGGCCAAGAACCTGCCTGTGATCTGGTGGCCCAACTCGCCAAGCCAGATCTCGGTGATCTCGGGCAAACTGCACGAGGTCACCCAGAATGCGCTCGGGTCGTTCACGCCCGAGGAGTGGAGCCTGAGGGGCTGAGTGCGACCCAGCTGACGAAGCGGCGATGGCGCCAGAGCGGTGCTAGGTTCGGCGCCGAAGCTCGGCCTTCCCTGAGCAGTTGAGCGAGCCGCGCCGACGTCCGCCCCGGCTGCGCCGAGGGATGCGGATCGGCGTGGTCGCGCCCAGCGGCTCCACCCTCGAGCCGTCGCTGACCCGGCGCGGCGTCGCCACCCTGGAGCAGATGGGCTTCAGCGTCGAGCTCGCCCCCCACTGTGGCGACACCTACGGACACCTCTCGGGCGCCGACCAGGCCAGGGCCGACGACCTCCTCAACATGCTTGAGCGCCCCGACATCGACGCGGTCATCTGCGCCAAGGGTGGTGCTGGGGCGACGCGCACCGCGCTCGCCCTCGACCCGGCCCGGCTCGCCCACCTGGCCGAGCTCCCGCCCAAGGTCTTCCTTGGCTATTCCGACATCACTGTGATCCACGCGATCCTGGCCCGGGTGACCGGCTGGGTCACCTTCTACGGCCCTTTGGTGATCTCGCTGGCCCATCCCAGCGCCTACGTCCGCTCCGGCCTGCGCAAGGCGCTGATGGAGACCGAGCCGTTTCAGATCGAGCCCGACCCCGACGACCCCTACGTGGCGACCCTGGTTCCGGGAAAGGTGGAGGCCGAGGTCACGGGCGGGTGCCTGACGCTGCTGGCGACCTTGGTCGGGACGCCCTGGCAGGTCGATCTCAAGGGCAAGCTTCTCTGCTTCGAGGACGTGGACGAGGAGCCCTACGAGATCGAGCGCTATCTGAGCCAGCTGCTGCTGGGCGGGGGCCTTCGCGAGTGCGCCGGGATCGTGATCGGGGAGCATGCCAACTGCGGACCGCGGCGCCCAGGTCCGACCTTGGGCCTGGAGCGAGTGTTCCAGGACCTGCTGGCCCCACTGGGAGTGCCGACCATCTACCACCTCCCGATCGGGCACGGCCAGCACATCGCCACCCTGCCCCTTGGAGTGCGGGCACGTTTGGACGCCGACGCCAAAACCCTGACCATCCTGGAGAGCGCGGTCACTTGAGTCTGGCGCCCTCCGCTGAGACCGGGCTCGATCCGGCCCATGCCTCCCTTCTGGCAGAGGCGGGCAGGCGCTTCGGCACGCCCTGCTATGTCACCGACCTGGCCGAGCTCGACTCCCGGGCCAGGGTCCTGGCGACCGCCTTCCCCGACCCCTTCATCCGCCAGTACTCGCTCAAGGCCAACCCACTGCCCGCCCTGGTCGCCCGGCTCGGGAGTTCAGGCTGGGGCGCCAACGTGGTCTCGCTGGGGGAGTGGGCAGCCGCCCGGGCCGCCGGCCTGGGCAACCACCTGATCACCCTGGAGGGGATCGGCAAGACCGACGCTGAGCTGGGGGCAGCTGTCCAGGCGGTTCAGGAGGGCGCGCCCCTGCGCTGGGTCACGCTCGAGTCGAGCGACGAGGCGGACCAGCTCCGGGTCCTGGCGGCGAGCCCTGGCCTGGGCGCCGGCCAGGGCCCAGACGTGCTCCTTCGGCTCAACCCAGAGGTCTCCCCCGAGACGATCGCTCAGCTCAGCGTCGGTGTCGGGGCCAGCAAGTTCGGCATGGCCGAGCCGGAGCTGCGGCAGCTGGCCCGGGCGAGTCGGGACTCCGGATCGCCGCTGCGGATCCGGGGCGTCCATGTCCACATCGGGTCCCAGCTCTCCGGCACCGATGCCTGGGTCGAAGCTGCCCTCCAGGCCTGCCGGATCGTCCGGGACCTGGCCCAACTGGCCCCGGGGGCGGACACCGTCGACCTGGGCGGCGGCTTTCCGGCGGGCGAGGTGACCAAGCCCGAGCCGGCCGAGTTCCGCTCCGCCCTGGACCGGGCCCTGGCGGGGGAGGGGCTGGCGCTGCCCGACCGGGTGGCGGTCGAGCCCGGCCGCTACCTGGTCGCAACCGCGGGGTGGATCGTGGCCAGGGTGCTGCACGTGCGCCCGGGCCGGCTGACCCAGCAGGTCGTGATCGACGCCAGCTTCGCCGAGCTCGTCCGGCCGGCCCTCTACGGCGCCCGGCACGAGATCGTGGCCCTCCGCCCGAGCTCGGCCGGCTCGGAAGACGCGAGCACCGTCGTTGAGGGCGCCCTCTGCGAGAGCACCAACACCTTCGGGCTCCACCGGCTGCCCCGGCTGCGGCGGGGTGAGCTGGTCGCCATCGCCAACGCCGGCGCCTACTCGTCCTCGATGTTCTCCTCCTACAACGGCCGCCAGCGACCGGCGGAGGTGTTGATCGACGATCAGGCCCTGGTCCTGGCCCGGCCGGCCATGGCCTTTTTGCCTTGAGGCACCCTCCGCTGCACCTCGGTGGCCCGCCCTGGTTGCCTGGGCCTGCACCGACTGCGACGGCGAGCTCCTCGGCTCGGAGTTCCCCGAGGCCGA
>DATDII010000173.1:0-12623 GCA_036521135.1 Candidatus Dormiibacterota bacterium
CTGACCTGCCCGGATTCGGCGCCTCGGATCCTCTCCCTGGGCCGCACACGAGCCGGAGCCTCGCCGGCGAGCTAAGGGCCTTGCTGGACCACCTCGGCGAGGGCTCCTACGAGCTGGGCGGCCTCTGCCTGGGCGCCGCGGTCGCGCTTGAGCTCCTGGCGATGGCCCCCGACCGTCCTCGCCGCCTGGTGCTGCACACGCCCATCCTCGACCCGGCCAGCGTATCCCGCAGCTTCCGGGTCCAGGCCCGGGTCGGGACCGCCCCCGGGCTGTTCGGCGCGATCTCCTTTCTGGGCCGGCGCCGGGTGCTGGCCGATCTCTACCGCAGGGTTGTGGTCGAGGGGGATGCGCTGGTCGACAAGCGCGCCGCCGACGTCAACTTCGCCAACCAGGTGCGCGCCAACCCGAGGGCGGCCCGGGAGTGGTTGGGCGATGGGCTCCAAGCCAACTTCCGGCCCCTGCTCGACGGCTGGGGTGGCCCGGTCCAGGTGCTGGTGGCAGCGGACGACCGGCTCGTCGACCTCCAACGCGTGTCCGCCTACTGCGCCGCGCGCCCCCACACCGAGCTTGCCGTGATCAGCTCGGCCGGTCACGGCTGGGACGCGGAGCTGATCCGGCGTCAGCTGGACCTGCTCGAGGGCTTCCTCAGCGGTGACGGCCCCGCCACCGGGTGAGCCCCCCTGCCAGCCTGTTCCTGGCGATCGAGATCCCGGGGCCGGCCCGGCTTGCGCTGGCCGGCCGATTGCAAGCGCTGTCAGAGCTCGGAGAGGGGGTACGGCCGGTCCGGCAGGATGGGCTGCACCTGACGGTCCGCTTCCTGGGGCGGGACGAGCCCGGAAGCGATTCGAGCGTGAGCGAGGTGGCGGCGCAGGTGGCCCTGGAGACGCCCCCCTTCCCGGTCCGCCTCGGCGGGCTTGGCCTCTTCAAGGGAGGAGGGAGGATGCAGGTGCTCTGGGTCGGGGTCGAGGAGGGGGCGCCCGGGCTCAGGGCCCTGGCTCGGGCGCTCAGCAACGGCCTGGCCGCCCGAGGCTGGGAAGCCGAGCAGAGGCCGCTCCGACCGCACTGCACCGTGGCCCGGCTCTCGGGAGACCTGAGCGATGGTGCCCGGGCGGGGCTCGAGAGACTGCTGGACCAGGCTCGGACCGAGCCCCGGCTGGACTTCTTGGTGGAGCGGCTCGCCCTGTTCGAGTCCCTGACCGCGACCCTGGGCCCGAACCGCTACCGGGTCCGTTCCAACTGGGCCCTGGCGGGGGTCTAGGACCCGCTCACCACTCGTAGGGGCGTCCGTGCCACTGGTGGAGCTCGGGGTAGCAGCCCTGGTCCAGTAGCGCCTTCGCGCGATCTAGGAAGGCCCGGATCTCGGCCGGCGCGAGAAGGGCGCGCAAGGACTGGCGGAGCGTTCCGAGCCGGCCGGGATCGGCGAGCAGGTGGGCGATGGGGTCGAGCCAGATCTGGGGGACCGCGGTGCCACCCAGCTCGAGGAGGGCGGTCCGGAGCTTGAAGTCGGTGTGGAAGGTGACCCCGTGGTCGATGCCGCGCAGGCCGCCCTCGGGGTCGACCAGGAGATGGGCTTGCTTGCGGTCGGCGTTGTTGATGAGCACGTCGAGCGCGGCCAGGCCGCGGAGGTCGCTCTCGACCCGGTCCGAGTTGAGCTCCAGCTCTCTGGGCGGGTCTGGGATGAACTCCTGGATCGAGCCGGCGCCGAACGGCGCATCCCGGCGCAGCACCGTGGTCGGGGTGAAGTGCCAGCCCAGGGCGCGGTCGACCACGCTGGTGGCAACCTCGCGGCGATGCAAGGTACCTGGGGGGAAGTCCCAGAGGGGCCGCTCGCCCCGGGCCGGCTTGTAGACCGCGACCAGCTCGCCGAAGGGCCCGTCGATCAGGACCCGGAAGACCGCGTTGCTGCCCCAGGGCATCCTCTCTAGCTTCCGGACGGGAGCGTCCCGCAGCCAGTCGCCGAGGTCGGCCTCGGTCGCCCCAGGCGGCGGCTGCCCTGATCCCATTTGGAGTCCAGCCTACCCGGCCAGCTATCCTGACACGCCAAAGCTGGCTGCTGGCCCCGGTCCCGCGGCGATCCGCTTTCGTCACCCACTGAGGAGGCCGCGTGGTCCACTCGCTCGAGCACCTGCTCCGAACCTTCGGGTACCTCGGGCTCTTCATCCTGACGGTCGCCCAGTGCACCGGCATCCCCGTGTCCAGCGAGGTGGTGATCCCCTTCGCCGGGCTGCTGGTGGCCAACCACACCCTCTCGCTGCCTCTGGTGATCGGGGTCACCGTCGCCGGGGAACTGGTCGGGGCCATGATCGCCTACACCATTGGCTCCCTGATCGGCCGGCCGGCGGTGCTGGCGGTTGGGCGCCGCTTCCACTTCCGGGAGAAACACCTGGCGATGGCCGAACAGTGGATCGAGCGCCGCGGGGTCCTGGCCGTGGCAGTCGGGCGCTGCGTCCCGATCATCCGGAGCTACACCAGCTTCCCCGCCGGCTTCGGCCACATGCCGCTCAGCCGGTTCATCCCCGCCACCCTGGTGGGCGCCCTGGTCTGGGACACGGCCCTGGCGGTCGCGGGCATGGAGCTGGGCAAGCACTTCTCGGCAATCTCGTCGGTGCTGCAGCCGGTCGCCTACGTGGCGGTGATCATCTTGGCGCTCGCCTTCGTCTACGGCGTCTACCGCTGGAACCAGCGGGGCCAGGGCCCCCCATCAGGGCCCGAGTCCAGCCAGGGCTAGGGTTCGGGTGACCGGGGCGCTCTGGGAGCGGTCTCGGGTTAGGGGGCTTTGAACCAGAGCAACCCCAGATCCGCAGCCTCGTCCTTTAGGCAGCGGTCGTCATCGAGGGCAGCAGCAGCGCCGGATGCGCGGGAAGCGGAAGGCAAACCTACAAGACGCCGATTGGCGACAGTCCTCTGGTTCGACGGGACATGGCGCGCCCAGAGGGATTTGAACCCCCGCAAACCCAGATCCGTAGTCTGGTGCTCTATCCGGACTGAGCTATGGGCGCTGGCCGGAAACTCGATCTTAGTGCCTCGGCCGAGCCGGGTCAGTCGGCGAGGGCACCCACCTGGCGCTGCTCCAGGGCGCGGGTCGCGGATATCCGGCAGCCGAGCTGCTCCAGGACCGCGTCCAGCTCATCTCTCAGCCCGGGCTCGAACAGCATCGGGTGATTGTCCAGCTCCCGGAGCAGGGCCGAGAGCTGGAGCGCCTTCTGCTCGATCTTGGCCACTGTCTGCCGGGGGTCCAGCCCAGAAGCTACCGGTGAGCCCACCAATTCCACCTTGCCGCCCTCCATGGAGGGGTCTTTCGGCCCCGGGGAAATCACTAGCTGTGACCGCGTCCGCTTGGCCATGCTAGCGCTCCTCAGCCGCCCTGTCGAGGGAGCTCGAGGGCCGGATCCCGGGGGCCTAGATGGACCCCGGTCCGAGTCAAGCTGGGCTCGAACGCCGCCGCAGCGGGCTGCTCAGGAGGTGGAGGAGGCGGACCACGATCAGGGCCGCAATGGTGTAGACGGCTAGCGCCAGCAGGGCGGCCCAAAAGGTCGTGTGCCCGACCGCCGGCACCCCGGACCGGAAGATTCCCGCGAACGGGCTGGCAAGGGCATTGCCGACGCGATCCACAATCGAAACGAAGCCATCACCGGCGACGGCGGTGGCCCGGAAGACGAAGTCGAGGGCCAAGAACGCGTCGACCACCAGGACACTCAGCAGCACCAACTCGCTGATCCGCAGCCCCCGGCCCGTCCCAACCCAGCGGCGGCGACTGGTCCGGGTCTCGACTTGGCGCTGGCCTGTCGGCTGATCGACCGTCCGAGTCGTCGTCCGTGACTCCGGCGGCGTCTGGACTTCCATGCTCATCGCAGACCTCCCTTGACTGAGGCGGGCACTGGCTCCTAAGAGCCGAGCCATCCGCCCTCACCTGTACCAACGGATCCCGGAGACGGGTGTTTCGCCGGTTGCGCCGCCGACTCATGGGCGAGCCGACTTTGGGAGATTGGCTATACTCGGCGCCGCGCTGCGGCGGCCCCGCAACCGGCTGGCGCGGATGGCGAAATGGTAGACGCGCGGGGCTTAGAACCCCGTGGGGATAACCCGTCCGAGTTCGATCCTCGGTCCGCGCACCGTTACGCTTATCCATGAATGACTCCCACCAAGGCTGACGCCCTGCCCTTGACGGTCGCGGTTGAGCGCAGTGCTGGCGCCCAGGCCAAGCTGACCGTGGAGGCGCCCCCGGCCGAGGTGGACCGTGCCCTCACCTTGGCCCTTGGCCACCTCGGCCGCCAGTACCGGCTGCCCGGCTTTCGGCCGGGCAAGGCCCCGGCCGCGGTAGTCGAGCGGATGGTGGGCTGGGAGGCTCTCCGTGAGCACGCGATCGAGGATCTCCTGCCCGAGGTCTGGGCCCGAGCCCTGGCTCAGGTCGAGCTCGAACCCGTCTCACGCCCTGAGGTCAGCGAGGTCAGCCTGGAGCGAGGACAGCCCTTCCGCTTCACCGCGACCGTCACCCTGCGGCCCGATGTCATCCTTGGTGACTACCACAAGATCCAGGTGCCGGTCGGGAGTGCCGAAGTCGCCGAGGCGGATGTGGACCAGGCGATCGAGTCGCTCCGCCAGCGCTACGCCCAGCTGGAGGATGCCGGGGACCGCGAGGCACAGCTCAGCGATGTGATCACGGCAGATCTGACCATGCGCCACCAGGGCGAGGTCGTCGGCTCCCCGGCCCAACCCCAGACCCTCGACCTGGAGCGGGGCGACCTGCTGCCCGGCATGGCCGACCAGCTGGTCGGTGCCCGGGTCGGTGACTCGATCGACATCACCCTGACCCTGCCTGAGGAGTACGGCCGCCCCGAGCTCCAAGGGGAACTGGTGGTGATCACCGCCGAGGTCAAGCAGCTCCAAGCCAAGGAGCTCCCCGCCCTGGATGACAACCTGGCCGCCATCGCCGGCCACGGCGACACCCTGGCCGACCTCCGCCAGTTCGTCCGCGAGCAGCTGGTCGCCGAGGCACGAGCCGAGGCCGAGCAGGCCCAGGAGGCGGGGGCCCTGCAGGCATTGGTCGATGCGTCACGGGTTGAGGTGCCGGAGGTGATGATCCAGGCGGAGATCGATCGCCAGATCAAGGACCTCGAGCTCCGGCTCTCGGCCTCGGGGATCGCCCTGGACCAGCTGCTCGCCTCGGACGACAAGCAGCTGGAGCAGCTCCGAGGGGAGCGGCGCCAGCCGGCGGTGGAGCGGGTCCAGCTCGAACTGATCCTTGAGGAGGTCGCCCGGGCCGAGGGGCTCCAGGTCTCGGATCGCGAGGTCGACCAGAACCTGGAGCGGATCTTCGCCAGGGGGGCGTCCAAGGAGAGCCGGCGTCGAGCCCGCGAGCCGCTCCGGAGGGAGTTGCGCCTGGGCCAGGCGCGCAGCCTGGTCGCGGCCCTGGCCCGGGGGGAGGCGGCGCCCGAACCCCCCACCGGGTAATTGGCGGGGCCCTGGGTATACTCGCGAGGGAGACGTCCCCGAGCACCGGCCTCACAGGAGGAGATCATGGCCCTCGTTCCGATGGTCATCGAGACAACCAGTCGGGGGGAGCGTGCCTTCGACATCTACTCCCGCCTGCTCAAGGACCGAATCATCTTCGTGGGCACCCCCATCGACGACCAGATCGCCAACCTGGTGATGGCCCAGATGCTCTACCTCGAGAGTGAGGATCCCGAGCGGGACATCAACCTCTACATCAACAGCCCAGGTGGCTCGGTCTCGGCCGGGCTTGCCATCTACGACACGATGCAGTACGTCAAGCCCCGGGTGAGCACCTTCTGCATGGGCCTGGCCGCCTCGTTCGCCTGCCTCCTGCTGGCGGGCGGGGACAAGGGGCTGCGCTTCAGCCTTCCCAACACCCGGATCATGATGCACCAGCCTTCGGGCGGGTTCCAGGGCCAGGCGTCCGACATCCAGATCCAGGCCCAGGAGATCCTCCGGCTGAGGCGGATCCTGGACCAGATCCTGGCCCACCACACCGGCAAGCCGGTCGACCAGATCACCAGGGACTCGGACCGCGACTTCTACATGTCGCCGGACGAGGCCAAGGAGTACGGCCTGATCGACCACATCATCACCGGGCACCGCGGCCTCGATCAGGTGGTGGCAGCGGAGGAGGCCGAGAGCCCGAGCCCGGAGCGCGCCAAGGCGGCGGCCGCACCGGCCCCGGAGAAGAGCTCCGCACCCCGTTAGGGGCGGTGGCCTGAGGCCCTGTGGCGCGCCAAGACGGACCGAGCTCGGTGGCCAGCCGGCGGGTTGGCCGACTTCCCTTCCTGGTGCGCCAGCCGGGGCAGCGCTGTGACTTCTGCGGCAGCCTGACCCCGACCGCGGTCGCCCTCGGTCGGACGGCCCAGGGGACGGTCATCTGTCCGAGCTGTGTCGAGCGGGCGGCGACCGAGGTGGACCGGCCGGGCGGGGGTGACGCCGCATGACCGAGCGTGAGGACCGACGCCGCCACACCCGCTGCTCCTTTTGCAACAAGGGCCAGGAGCAGGTCCGCAAGCTGATCGCCGGCCCCGGCGTCTACATCTGCGACCAGTGCATCGAGCTCTGCCAGGAGGTTCTCGAGGAGGACTCAAGGGTCACCCCGGTGCGGCGGCCGCGGAGCAGCGTGGTACCCAATCCCCAGGCGATCTGGAACTCGCTCAACCAGTACGTGGTCGGCCAGGACCAGGCCAAGCGGGTGCTCTCGGTGGCGGTCTACAACCACTACAAGCGGATCAACAGCGCGCGGGAGACGGGCGAGGTCGAGCTCCAGAAGTCAAACGTCCTCCTGGTCGGACCGACCGGCTGTGGCAAGACCCTCCTGGCCCAGACCCTGGCCCGGATCCTGGACGTGCCCTTCTCGATCGCCGACGCCACGTCGCTGACCGAGGCGGGCTACGTCGGCGAGGACGTCGAGAACATCCTCCTCCGGCTGATCCAGGCGGCCGACTTCGACATCGCCCGGGCCGAGCGCGGGATCATCTACATCGACGAGATCGACAAGATCTCCCGCAAGTCGGACAACCCCTCGATCACCAGGGACGTCTCCGGCGAGGGCGTCCAGCAGGCCCTGCTCAAGATCCTCGAGGGCACGGTTGCCAACGTCCCCCCCCAGGGCGGGCGCAAGCACCCCCACCAGGACTTCATCCAGATCAACACCGCCAACATCCTCTTTCTCTGTGGCGGCGCCTTCGACGGCCTGGAGCGGATCATCGACCAGCGGGTGGGCCAGCGCACGATCGGCTTCGGCAGCGCCCAGGCGGGGACGCGCAACAAGGAGAACGCCAAGATCCTCCACGAGCTCTCGGCCCAAGACCTGCTCCGCTACGGGCTGATTCCGGAGTTCGTCGGCCGGCTCCCGATCATGGTCACCCTGGACTGCCTGGACGAGGACGACATCACCAGGGTCCTCACCGAGCCCAAGAACGCCTTCGTCAAGCAGTACCAGAAGTTCTTCTCCCTCGACGACGTCGAGCTCGTCTTCGAGGAGGGGGCGCTGCGGGCGATCGCGCGCAAGGCCCTGGCCCTGGGCACCGGCGCCCGTGGCCTCAAGAGCATCCTCGAGTCGGTGTTGCTGAACAGCATGTTCGACGTCCCCTCCCACCCCGAGATCAAGCGTTGCGTCATCACCGAGCAGTCGATCCTCGACGCCACCGAGCCCGAGTTGGTCCGCGACGAGGAGCCCCAGGCAGCATCCGCCTGAGCCGGGCGGCCTCCGGGCGCGCTCCGGTTAGACTGGAAGCGCTTCCACCTGAGTTGCGCAGCCGCGCGCAGCAGCCTCGCGAGGATTTGTTCATATGACGATCGCCAGCATCCTGGGATACCCGCGGATCGGTCGCTCCCGCGAGCTGAAGAAGGCCCTGGAGAGCTACTGGTCGGGCCGGCTTTCCCCGGAGGAGCTGGGGGTCGAGGCGGGCAGGATCAAGGCTCAGCGCTGGCACCAGCAGCAGGCGGCCGGGATCGAGCACATCCCGAGCAACGACTTCTCGCTCTACGACCACGTCCTCGACACCGCCCTCACGGTCGGGGTCGTGCCCGCGCGCTTCGGTCCCGAGGGGGCCGTCTCCGGGCTCGACCTGATGTTCGCCATGGCTCGGGGTACCGCCGCCGAGACCGAGGTGGCGCCCCTTGACATGACCAAGTGGTTCGACACCAACTACCACTATCTGGTCCCGGAGCTGAGCGCGGGGCAGACCTTCCAGTTGGGGTCGCGCAAGCCGGTCGAGGAGTTCCTCGAGGCCAAGGGGCTCGGCATTCTGACCCGGCCGGTGCTGCTCGGACCGGTGACCTTCTTGCAGCTCAGCAAGGGGCCGGAGGCGGAGGGCTCGAACCTCCAGTTCCTAGACGCCCTCTTGCCGGTCTACCAGGAGCTGCTGGCCGAGCTCAGCCGGGCCGGGGCGAACTGGGTCCAGATCGACGAGCCCTGCCTCAGCCAGGACGTGCCGGTAGAGGTGCTGGAGGGCCTGGAGCACGCCTACCAGGCGCTCCGCGAGGCCGCTCCCGGTCTCAAGTTGCTCCTGGCTTCTTACTTCGCGGGGATGGGTGGCAACCTCTCGACGGCGCTCTCCCTCCCGGTCGACGCCATCCACCTCGACCTGGTCCGCGGCGCCGCCGACCTGGCGCCCGCCCTGGAGCAGATCCCGGACGGGATGTCGCTCTCGCTCGGGGTGGTCGACGGCCACAACGTCTGGCGCACCGATCCCGACCCGGCCCTCGACCAGATCCAGCGGGCGACGGCCAAGCTGGGCGAGGATCGGGTGCTGGTGGCGCCGTCCTGCTCTCTCCTTCATGTGCCGGTCAGCCTGGAGGGGGAGACCGAGCTCGACCCTGAGGTCCGCGCCTGGCTCGCCTTTGCCGAGGAGAAGCTGGAGGAGGTCAGCGCCCTGGCCCGGGCCACCGGCGGTGGACCCGAGGTCGAGGCCAGGCTGGCGGCCGGGCGGGAAGCTTGCGCCAGCCGGCGCCGCTCGCCCCGGGTGACCGACCCCGCCGTGCGCGAGCGGAGCGCCCAGGTCAGCCAGGAGTGGCTGAGCCGTCCCGGGGACGGGCCCTCCCGGAGGCTGGTCTGGCGGCAGGGCAACTCCCTGCCCGTCCTGCCCACCACCACCATCGGGTCCTTTCCCCAGGTGCCCGAGCTACGCCAAGCTCGCGCCCGGCTCCGGCGCGGGGAGCTGGACCAGGCCGGGTATGAGCGGCTGATGGAGGGGGAGATCGAGCGGGTTGTACGCTTCCAGGAGGAGATCGGGCTCGACGTGCTGGTCCACGGTGAGCCCGAGCGCAACGACATGGTCGAGTACTTCGCCGAGCAGCTCGACGGCTTTGCCACAACCCGGCAGGGCTGGGTCCAGTCGTACGGCTCCCGCTGCGCCAAGCCGCCGATCGTGTTCGGGGATGTCTCCCGACCCCACCCGCTCACGGTGCGCTGGGCCACCTTCGCCCAGGGGCTGACCGAGCGGCCCGTCAAGGGCATGCTCACCGGACCGGTCACCATGCTCCAGTGGTCCTTCGTCCGCGATGACCTGGAGCGCAGCCAGACCTGCGCCCAGATCGCCCTCGCCCTCCGTGACGAGGTCACCGACCTAGAGGCGGCCGGGATCAAGGTGATCCAGATTGACGAGCCCGCCCTCCGGGAGGGGCTACCGCTCCACCGGGCGGGCCAGCCCGCCTATCTGCGCTGGTCGGTGGATAGCTTCCGGCTGACGGCGGCCGGGGCCGGGGCTGGGACCCAGATCCACACCCACATGTGCTACTCGGAGTTCGAGGACGTGATGGACGCGATCGCGGAACTGGACGCCGACGTGCTCTTCATCGAGGCCGCCCGCTCGGCCATGTCCCTGCTCCGCGTCTTCGCCGACCACGGCTACACCAATGAGGTGGGCCCTGGGATCTACGACATCCATTCGCCGTTGGTGCCCTCGGTGGATGAGATGGCCGAGCGCCTGCGCCAGGCCGCCGAGCTGATCCCGGTCGAGCAGCTCTGGGCCAACCCCGACTGCGGGCTCAAGACTCGGGGATGGGCCGAGGTGGAGCCCTCCCTGCGCAACCTGGTCACGGCGGCGCGGCAGGTTGCGAGCGAGCTGGCCGCGGTCTCTCCGGCCGGCTCCTAGCCGGGACCCGGAAGGGACCGGTGGACGCTGCCTACCAACCTCGTCCAACCGAGCAGCGCTGGCGCCAGCGCTGGGAGGACATCGGGCTGGGCCTGGCCGACCCGGCCAGCCCCCGGCCCGCCTTCTCGATCGCCCAGCCTCCCCCCAACATCACCGGCTCGCTCCACATGGGCCATGCCCTCAACGCCGTCGTCCAGGACTCCCTCTGTCGCTTCTACCGCATGAATGGGTACGAGGTCTGCTGGGTCCCGGGGACCGATCACGCGGCCATCGCCACCCAGAACGTGATCGAGCGCCAGCTGGCAGACGAGGGCACGACCAAGGAGGAGCTCGGCCGGGAGGCGTTCAACGCCCGGGTCGACGCCTGGTACGAGACCTACCAGGGCCGGATCCTCGAGCAGCTGCGCCGGCTGGGGGCGACCTGCGACTGGTCGCGGGAGCGTTTCACCCTCGACCAGGAGTACGTCCGGGTGATCAGGATCGTCTTTGGTGAGCTCTATCGCCAGGGACTGATCTACCGGGGCCCTCGGATCGTCAACTGGTGCCCTCGCTGCCGCTCGGCCATCTCCGACGAGGAGGTCGAGTACCAGGAGCAGCAGGACTCCTTCTATTACGTCCGCTACCCCCTGGTCTCGGGCCGAGGAGATCTCGAGGTGGCGACCACCCGCCCAGAGACGATCCTGGCCGACGTGGCCCTGGCCGTGGCCCCCGGCGACGAGCGCTTTGGCGAGCTGGTTGGTCAGCTGGCTCGGGAGCCCCTCGGGGAGAGGGAGATCCCGGTGATCTCCGACCAGGCGGTTGACCCGGAGCTGGGCACCGGGGTGCTCAAGATCACCCCTGGGCACTCGGCCGAGGACTATGAGGTCGGCGAGCGGCACCATCTGGCCATCCGGACCGTGATCTCACTCGACGGTCTGATGATCGCTCCCGAGTTCCCCGACCTCGACGGCAGACCGGTCGCCGAGGCCCGGACGATCGCAGCCGACCGGCTCCGCGCCAAAGGGGCGCTGGTCCGGGAGGAGCCCCTGCTGCACCAGGTCGGCCACTGCGACCGCTGTGGCACCATCGTCGAACCGCTGGTCACACCGCAGTGGTGGGTCAGGGTCCACGAGCTGGCCGACCCCGCCGCCGAGGCGGTCAGCTCAGGCCGGATCAGGATCCATCCCGGCCAGTTCCGGGGCCAGTACCTCGACTGGCTAGCTGGGCTGCGGGACTGGTGCATCAGCCGGCAGCTCTGGCTCGGCCATCGGATCCCGGTCAGCACCTGCGCCAACGGCCACACCTTCGCCTGGGTCGAGGAGCCGCAGGCGTGCCCGGAGTGCCTTTCCGAGGAGCTGACACCGGACCCGGATGTCCTCGACACCTGGTTCTCAAGCGGGCTCTGGCCCTTCGCCATCCTCGGTTGGCCTGAGCCCAACGCGGCCCTGGAGAAGTTCTACCCCACCTCGGTGTTGAGCACCGCCCGGGACATCCTCCAGCACTGGGTGGTCCGGATGGTCATGCTCGGACTTCGATTCACGGGCACGGTCCCCTTCCACGACGTCCTCTTTCACGCCACCATCCTGGGCGCCGACGGGGCCCGCATGGCCAAGAGCCGAGGCAACGTGGTCGACCCCCTGGACCTGGTCGACAAGTACGGGGCGGACGCCCTCCGAGCCTGGGGGGCTGGGGTCGCCATGGGGGCGCAGGATGCCCGTTTCGACGAGACCAAGGTCGAGGGCTTCGCCCACTTCGCCAACAAGCTCTGGAACATGACCCGCCTGCTTCACCAGGTCTACGTGGCCGACGTCGGCGAGCAGGGGAGGATCCCTGAGCTCCCCGAACCCCCCCGCCAGGATCTGGAGATGGCGGACCGCTGGATCCTCTCCCGGTTGGCGCAGGTCACCGAGAAGGTGACTAGGGCCCTTCCCGCCTTCGACTACGACGGAGCCATCGAAACCCTCTACGACTTCACCTGGCATGAGCTGGCCGACTGGTATCTGGAGCTGGTCAAGGGTCGGCTCGAGGCGGGCGACCCGGCTGCGCGCTGGGTCACCCGGCGGGTCCTGCTCCAGAGCCTGACCCTGCTTCACCCGATCATGCCCTTCCTGACCGACGCCCTGGCCGAGCAATTCGCCGCCACACCGGCGAGCCTCGACCTGGCCGCCTGGCCCGGCATCGACCAGAGCTGGCCCGACCCGGAGGCGGAGCAGGCGATGCTCGGCTGCCGTGAGCTGATCTCGAGCGTGCGCCGCTGGCTCACCGAGCTCGGTCTCGAGGCGAACCGGCGCAGCTCCAGGGTGCCGGTCTCGGTCACCCTGGTGGGCCCTGAGCTGACCTACCCCGAGGCCAGGGACTACGTCAGCGCGATGCTTCCGGTGGAGTGGGTCCCCGCCGCGCCACAATCGGACGGCGATGGCACTCCCCAGCTGGTCGCCGGACGGACCACCCTCTCGCTGGGCCGGGGGGGAAGGGCGGGCTCGGACCGGTGGAAGGACTCGGCCAACCGGGAACTGGTCAAGGCCTCCGCCTACCGGGAGATCC
>DATDII010000174.1:0-11037 GCA_036521135.1 Candidatus Dormiibacterota bacterium
TTGGCTGAAAGCTCCTAACAGACAGTCCGTAGCCCTGTCTCTGGAGGTCATCAGAGCCTCCAGCTGGGCTTCGCTGCTTCAGAGCCGCCTTGCCGCTCTGAAGAGCCTTGTCTGGTTCATTTTGTTACCCCTAGAAGCCGCCATAACGAGCGATGCCAATAAGGACGGGGTGATGGGAACCGAAAACTGTCCTAGGCTCTGGCTAGTGAAGGCAGGCAATTCGGGGGACAAGTAGAGCGCAGATGTCTACCATTCCAAGCTTGCTGACAAAGACTATCCGAGAGTCCAGATAGCTGCTATCAAGGATTTGCTAGCCCTGGTTCCCTTCTAGCGGGGAATAGGAGTTGGTGGAGCCGGCGGGAATCGAACCCGCGACCTCTTCCATGCCAAGGAAGCGCGCTCCCGCTGCGCCACGGCCCCATGGTTCCTCCGATCACGAGGAACTCGGGAAGGGTACCAAAGTGCCCTGGCGGCGGCCGGTCCTCGAGCTGGCGCCGCTGCTGCTTGGCAAACCTCGGCCGGCTTCCCTGGGCAGATGACCAGGCCGAGCCCTGGCCGGGCACCTCGCGCTACCCCCAAAAAAACAGCGACCCGGCTCAGGCCGGGCCGCTGGGGGGAGGGCTTGCTGGGTCGCCGGGGAGCTGATCCCGGGCGACAAGGACCATCCTGCGCCTCCAGGCTGGGAGCAATCTGAGCCCGGACTGAGAGCTTGCCCAGGGAAATGGCAGGCGGTCAATCTGAGGAAGCTTTGCCCGACGAGCTCACAGGTTCGCCCCAGGAAACCCTCAGGCTAGAGGTCGACACTGAGAGTTGTGGAAGAGGAGACGAGGATCCTGGTGGTCGACGACGAGACCAACTTGGCCGAGCTGGTGGCGACGGCGCTGCGCTATGCCGGGTTCGTCACCGCGACCGCCGGGAGTGGCGCCGCGGCGATCGCCCAGGTCGCCGACTTCCAGCCTCATCTCTTGATCCTTGACGTGATGCTGCCGGACTTCGACGGTTTCGAGGTCTCGCGTCGCCTGAACGAGGCAGGCTCAGCCGCGCCGATCCTCTTTCTGACCGCCCGGGACGCCACTGAGGACAAGGTCCGGGGCCTGACCGTGGGCGGCGACGACTACGTCACCAAGCCCTTCAGCCTGGACGAGCTCATCGCCCGCGTCAGAGTGATCCTGAGGCGGTCTGGGCACCAGGCGGAGAGCCACACCGTCCTCTCCTTCGCCGACTTGGAAATGGACGAGGACCTGAGGGAGGTGCGCCGGGGCGGCGAGCTGGTCGAGCTGACCGCCACCGAGTACCGCCTCCTTCGCTACCTGCTGATCAATGCGCGCCGGGTGCTGACCCGGGCCCAGATTCTGGACCACGTCTGGAAATACGACTTCGGGGGTGACGCAGGCATCCTCGAGACCTACATCAGCTATCTGCGCAAGAAGGTGGACCGGAGCGAGCCGCCGCTGATCCACACCGTCCGTGGGATGGGGTACGTCCTCCGCCTGCCTCGCGCCTGACCGTGTCGCTGCGCCTGCGACTCCTGGTCGGACTCCTGGCCCTGGTTGCGATCGGGCTTGGCGTGACCGACGCGGCGACCTACCTTGTCCTGCAGTCCACCTTGAGCCAGCAGATCAACCAGCAGGCCGAGGACTCGGCCAACGACGTGGCCCACTACCTGGTCCTCTCCCAGTCGCTCTATCCCGAGGAGCCAAGGGGCGGCGTCAATGTCCCGCCCGGCAGCTTCGGCGAGCTGGTGGCCCCGACCGGGACCTTCGCCGAGACCCTCAACGTCCGCCACAGTAGCGAAAGGCCCAAGCTGCCGTCCGGCTTCGGGACCGGGTCCGTCAGCGGCCCGGAGTTCCGCACGGTTCCGGCGCGGAGCGGCGGCGGTGAGTTTCGTCTCTACCTGGTCGGCACCAACGTCCCGGGCGAGAACCTGATCGTGGGGATCCCCTTGACCAACGTCGACGCCACCCTGAACCAGGTCCGGACCCTGGAGATCCTGGTCAGCGCCGGCGTCCTCTTGGGCATGGCCCTGCTCGCCTGGTGGACAGTTCAGTTAGGCCTGCGCCCGCTGGCCCGGATCCGGGTCACCGCTCGGGCGATCGCAGGCGGCGACCTGAGCCAGCGGGTCGAGCCGGGCAACCCGGGGACCGAGGTGGGCCAGCTCTCCCACAGCCTCAACGAGATGCTGAGCCAGATTGAGCAGGCCTTCGCGGCCCGTTCCGCGTCCGAGGCCCGGATGCGCCAGTTCATGGCCGACGCCTCCCACGAGCTGCGGACGCCGCTGAGTTCGATCCGCGGCTACGCCGAGCTCTTCCGCCATGGGGCCAGGGGCCGTCCCGACGACCTGGGCAAGGCGATGACGAGGATCGAGAGCGAGTCGGGGCGGATGAGCCAGCTGGTCGACGACCTCCTCCTCCTCGCCAGGCTCGATGAGGGCAGGCCCCTCGACCAGGCCAGCGTCAACCTCTCCGAGCTGGTGGTCGACGCCGTCGCGGACGCGGCCGTCGCCGACCACCAGCACCGGGTTCGGGTGGAGGCACCGGTGCCGGTCCGCACGGTCGGGGACGAGGCACGGCTCCGTCAGGTGGTCACCAACCTCCTCCGCAACGCGACCGCCCACACGCCTGCCGGAACCGCGATCGAGGTCTCGGTGAGCAGCACCGCGGACCAGGCCCTGGTCGAGGTGGTGGACCACGGCGCCGGGGTGCCGCCGGAGATCGCGGACAGGATCTTCGAGCGGTTCGTCCGGGCCGACCAGGCACGCGGACGCGAGCACGGTGGCTCGGGGTTGGGTCTCGCCATCGTGGCGGCGATCGTGACCGCCCACCAGGGGACGGTGAGCCTGACCACCACCGAGGGGGGAGGCGCGACCTTCACCGTCCGCCTGCCCCTGGAGCCCATGCCTCCACCGCCGGCCTTGGCGCCCGGCGCCAGGTAGCGGGCAACGCTCGCCGCGGGCGCTGGCCAGCTCCGGCCAGGGCGACACCCGGCCCTAATGGGAAAATCCCCTGATGGCACCCGCCAAACGAGCTGACGGCCGGGCGGCCTCCAAGGCCAGGCCGAGGCGGGACGGCGCGCCGCTCTGGGGTCCGTACCTGGCCATGCGGCAGTGGGGCGGGGTGCGGGAGGACTACAGCGCCGACGGCAACGCCTGGGACTACTTCCCTTTCGAGCAGAGCCGGAGCCGGGCCTACCGTTGGGGCGAAGACGGTCTGCTCGGGATCTGTGACAACCGGCAGCGGGTGTGTCTTGGGCTCGGCCTCTGGAATGGCGCCGACGAGATCCTCAAGGAACGGGCCTTCGGCCTCTCCAACGCCCAGGGCAACCATGGCGAGGACGTCAAGGAGTACTGGCACTACCTTGACGCCCTGCCCGACAGCAGCTACCTGCGAGCGCTCTACCGCTATCCCATGGCCAGCTTCCCGTACCAGGAGCTGAGGCAGCGGAACTCCGAGCCCGGACCAGAGCTGGGTCTGCTCCAGCTGGGCGCCTTCGACGACGATCGCTACTTCACCGTGGAGGTGGAGTACGCCCGGGCGAGCCGAGAGGTGGTCGCCTGGAGGATCACCGTGACCAATGAGAGCCACACCCAGGCCCAGCTCCACCTCCTGCCCCAGGTCTGGCTGCGCAACACCTGGGCCTGGCAGGACCCGCCCGGGAAGCCGCCGGCGCTGGCTGCTGAGGGGTCGATCCTCGAGCTGAGCGGCGAGGCCGAGCTGGGCGGCTACCGCCTCGAGGTCGCGGGCGACTTCTCCTGGCTTGTCTGCGACAACGAGACCAATGCCGAGCTTCTCTTCGGCTCCCAAAATCGGAGCCCCTATCCCAAGGATGCGATCGGTGACGCGGTCGTGGGCGGCGAACCCGGGCGCTGCAACCCGGCCCGGAGGGGCACCAAGGCCGCCGCCCACTTTCGCCTCGCCCTCGGACCCGGGGAGTCCCAGGTGGTCCGGCTCCTCTGGGCCCGCGACCGGGACCGAGGTCTCGACCAGGTGGATCGGATCTGCCGGGAGCGACGCCGGGCCGCCGACCGCTTCTACCAGGATGCCTGTCCCCCCGACTCCGATGCCGAGGACCGCCTGATCCAGCGCCAGGCGTTCGCCGGGCTGATCTGGACCCAGCAGTACTACGAGTACGACGTGGACCGCTGGCTGAGCGGAGACCCGGGAACACCGCCCCCCGCGGAACGGCTCCAGGGCAGGAACAGCCGCTGGCGCTGGCTCCAGGCGGCCGATGTCATCGTCATGCCGGACAGCTGGGAGTATCCCTGGTTCGCCAGCTGGGACCTGGCCTTCCACGCCCTCGCCTTGGAGGCGATCGACCCCGACCTGGCCAAGGAGCAGGTGCTCTTGCTGCTCCAGCCCAGATACCTCCGCGAGGACGGGCAGCTGCCCGCCTACGAGTGGTCGTTCTCCGACTGCAACCCGCCGACGACGGTGGCGGCGGTCTGGCAGATCTTCATCCGCGACCGCAATCGGAGCGGAGTGCCCGACCGTGCCTTCCTGGAGCAGGCCTTCCTGTCGCTGCTGTTCAACTACGGCTGGTGGGTGAACCGCCACGACCCGCTGGGAAACGACATCTTCTCGGGTGGCTTCCTGGGCCTGGACAACATCTCCGCGGTTGACCGCAGCCACCTCCCGCCCGGCGCCGGAATCTCCGAGGCGGACGCCACCGCCTGGATGGGACTGCTGGTGGTCAAGATGTTCCGGATGGCCGCCGAGCTGGCCATCGAGGAGCCGCAGTACGAGAACATGGCGATTCGCTTCTTTTCCCACTACGTCCGGATCGCCCGGGCCCTCAACGGCCAGGATGGCCAGCCCGGCCTCTGGGACGAGCAGGACGGCTTCTATTACGACGTGCTCCGGCTCGAGGATGGTCGGGCGGAGCAGCTCCGGGTGCGCAGCCTGGTCGGGCTCATGCCCCTGGCGGCGAGCGAGGTGGTCCACCGCCACACCCTGGCCCGCCTGCCCCGCCTCTCCCAGGCGCTGGATGAGGCGGCGGCGGACGGGGTTATCCACTACCGTGCCGCCCGAACCGACGACCCGTACGCCTGCCTCAGCCTGGTCAGCTCCGACCGCATCCACCGTCTTCTGGACCGACTTCTCGACCCAGAAGAGTTCCTCTCCGAGCACGGGCCCCGGTCCCTGTCCAAGGCGCACCTAAAGGCGCCATTTCAGAGCGCGCTGCTGCCCGAGATGCCCCCGGTCCGCTACGAGCCCGGGGTCGCCGACGAGCGGATCATGGGCGGCAACTCCAACTGGAGAGGCCCGGTCTGGTTCCCCACGACCTACGTCCTGGTCCAGGCGCTGCGCCTGCTCGGCACCGGCCTCGGGCCCTCCTTCACCCACCCCTACCCCTCGCCCGGGGGCAAGCCCGCCACCCTCGGCCACATCGGCGACCAGCTGGCGGCCAGGACGGTTGGGATCTTTCGTCGCGACCGGGCGGGTCGCCGCCCCGTCTTCGGTGAGCTGGAGCGGTTCCAGACCGACCCCAAGTGGCGCGACCTGCTCCTCTTCCACGAGTACTTCGACGGGGAGACCGGGGCCGGCCACGGTGCCTCGCACCAGACCGGCTGGACCGCTCTGGCCGCCCTCATGGTCCAGGAGCTACGGGTGCCCTGGCGCCCGCCTCAACCGGGCTAGAGCTCCGGCGTGCGCCGGTTCAGGAGTTCCAGATCGGGGGCGAGGTAGCTGTGAAATTGAGCTGCGCCGTGACCTGTTCCGGGGCCCCCGGCTTCTTGGCGGTGGCGTGGGGCACCCACCAGAGCTGAAACGGAGACGACTTGTCGGTGAGCAGGGTGTTGAGGTAGAGCACGCTCTTTCCGTCCGGGGCCCAGGTGGGGCTGGAGGCGAGGGGGCCGTCGCTGATCTCGACCAGGGGGCCGAGGGTGGTCCCGTTCCAGCTGGCGATGTCAAGCGTCGAGGTCTGCAGGCTGATGTTGCTGCTGCAGATCATGGCGATCTCGGTGCCCGAGGGGGAGAGCGCCGGCTCGGAGCAGTTCTCGGCGGGGGTCGTCAGCTGGACCGGCGTGACCCCGGGGGAGCTGGCGTAGACCAGCTGACCGTAGGTGGCGCCCTCGTCGGGGGACCCCGCCTGGTCGTTGATGTCGTACTTGGTGTAGATGATCCCGCCGTTGGCGAGGGGAATCGGCTCGACGTCGCCGCCCTGGTAGTGGAGGTAGGGCTCGCTCCAGACCACCGCCCTTGCCGAGGGATTGGCGAATGGCACCGCCTGGATCTGGAAGTCGACGTTGTAGGCGGAGTTGGGATCGACCCAGTCGGAGACGTAGAAGAGGGTGGAGCCGTTGGGGCTGACCCTCGGGTAATAGGCCCAGTGGTTCTGGAAGTACTGCGAGGAACTCTCGGAGAGAAGTTGGCGGATCACCTGGCCGCTGGAGCTGAGCAGGTAGACGTTGCTGTACATGGGCGCGTAGGCGACCGCCAGGATGTCGCCGTTGGGCCCGGGCTCGACCTGGACCCAGTCGAACTTTGGTGCCTTGAGCGGTGTGAAGTGGAGGTTGTTGAGGCGGTAGATGACCCCCTCCTGGACCACGTAGACGGTCCCGGGAAGGTCGATCAAGGCCTGCGTTGCCGTGGGTTTCTCGCTGTTGTGCTTGTTGCTCTTCAGGGTCCCCAGCACCGAGTAGACGGCGAATCCGAAGAGGGCCATCAGGGCCAGCGTGGCCACGGTGGCGAGGAACCGCCTCATGAGGTGGGGAAGTACTGGGACACCAGGCCGTGGATGGCACTCCAGTCCGGGAGCAGCACGTCCTGGCCGTCGATCTGGTAGCTGGGACTGCTGAAGTAGGGCGAGCCGACCATGACCACCTGCTTGACCTGGCCGTCGCCGACCGCCTTGGCGACCGGGAGCAGCGACGCGACCTGGGTGATGCTCATGTCGGTCTTGACCGCGTCACCGAGCGAGTTGGCGATGTTGGGCACGTCGGCGAGGCCGACATCGTTGGCCGAGGCCTTGATGTCGAGCAGCAGCTGCTGCTGCTTCTGCGAGCGGGCGATGTCGGAGAGGACGTCACCGTGGCGGGAGCGGGCGTACTCTAGGGCGGCCACCCCGGCTGCCCGCTGGGGACCGGGCAGGATCGCGATCCGGGCCTGGTCATAGGGGTTGCTGCCGTTCAGGTCGTAGGGGTACTCGTCATCGAGGATGGGCATCTGGGCGACGATGTTGACGTCGTGGAGGTCGTTGACCACCCGGACCAGGCCGCCCAGACCGATCCAGACCCAGTAGTTGACGTTGACGTCGAAGTTGTTCTCCACAGTTGAGATCGCCTCGGCCGCCCCACCGTCGGCGTAGGCGGCGTCGATCTTGGCGAGCGAGCCGGTGTCGCCGATCGGCACCCAGAGGTCGCGGGGGATGGAGAACATCACCACCGCCTTGGTCTCGGGGTTGATCCGGACCAGGATCATGGTCTGGGTCAGGACGTCGTCGGCCTGGAACTTGGTGTCGTTGTCCGAGCCCAGGAGCAGGACGGTGAAGGGCTGGTTGGAGCTGGGTGCCGGGGAGGTGCTCGGGCTCGCCAGGGGATGGCCGCCCTTGCCAGGTGTCGTGTGGCCGGTGATGTTGAGCGCCGCCGAGATGGCAGGCAGGAAGTAGGCGACGACCCCGCTCACGCCGGAGAGACCGAACCCGAGTACCAGCAGCGCGGCCACTAGCATTCGGTGCCGGCCCCAGGAGAAGGACGCTTGGTGTGACTTGAGCCCGGCGCGGCGGCGCCGTGGCCTGGTCCCGGCAGGCATGCCGCCGGATTGTACCCGGACTTCCTGAGAGCCGGGACCGCCCAAGTCAACGGCGCCTGACCGCCTGGTTCGCTAACCTTGGCGACCATGCTCCTTGAAGGCAAACGGGTCCTGGTCACCGGCGTCCTGACTCCGGCGTCCCTTCCTTTCGCCGCCGCCCGCCAGGCTCAGCTGGACGGCGCCGAGGTGGTGCTCACCTCCTTCGGCCGGGCGATGCGGCTGACCGAGCGGACGGCGGCGCGGCTTTCGCCAAGGCCAGAGATCTTCGAGCTCGACGTCAACCAGGACGCGGACTTCGCCGCGCTCCGGGCCGCCCTCGAGGAGCGGAGCTGGCAGCTCGACGGGATCGTCCACGGAGTGGCCTTCGCCCCGGCGGAGGCGCTGGGAGGGGCCTTCCTCTCGACACCCTGGGAGGCGGCCGCGATCGCGCTACGGGTGAGCGCCTACTCGCTGAAGCAGCTGGTGGTGACCCTGGAGCCGCTGATGCCCAGCGCCGGGGCCAGCGTCGTGGCCTTCGACTTCGACGCCAGCCAGGCCTGGCCCACCTATGACTGGATGGGGGTCTCCAAGGCGGCCCTGGAGGCGGTGGTCCGGTACCTGGCCCAGTACCTGGGCCCGCGCCGGATCCGGGTCAACGCCGTCTCGGCCGGCCCCGTCTACACCGTCTCGGCCAAGGGGATCCCCGGCTTCGCCGCCTTCCCCGACGTGTTCGCGCACCAAGCCCCCCTGGGCTGGGACGCTCGCGATCCCGACCCGGTTGGGAAGGCGGCGATCGCGCTCCTCTCCGACTACTTCTCAGCCACCACCGGTGAGATCGTCCACGTCGACGGCGGGTATCACGCGGTCGGGGCCGCAATCGGCTCGGCCGGCGGCAGCCCGGTCGAGTAGCGCGGGCGCCGGCGCAGGCAGCGCGACCACCACCAGGTCGCGCCGGCAGCGGCGAGCAGGGCCGCGGCGCCGGCCAGGGCCATGGCGATCCGGATCCCCCAGGCCTGCTCGGCCGCGCCGAAGACCAGGCTCCCGATAGGGGTCGTGCCCAGGAAGACCCAGAGGTAGAGCCCCATCACCCGGCCCCGGAGGGCTCCTGGGGTGAAGGTCTGGATGACGCTGTTGGACATGGCGCTGTAGACGATCATTCCGCCCCCCGCCAGGGCGAGCAGGACCATGGCCAGTCCCAGGGTGGTCGCCTGACCGGCGAGAGCCAGGAAGAAGCCGAAGATGGCACAGCCGACGAGCAGCGCCCGCATCGACGCGCGGCTGGCGTAGGCCACCCCGATCGCGCCCAGCAGCGCACCCGCACCAAGGGCCGCGCTGAGAAGGCCGAAGCCCCCCGCCCCGGCGTGGAGCCCGGACCTGGCCAGCGCCGTGATCAGGAGGGTGATGTTGAATGAGAAGGCTCCGACCACGGCCATCATCACGATCACCAGGCCCACCTCCGGGGTGCGCCGGACGTAGGCCACGGCCTCTCGAACCTGGACCAGCGTCCCTGCCCGAGGGCCCTCGCGCCGCGGGCTCGGGTGGAGCTCGCTGGGATGCATCCACCAGAGGCTCCCCAGCACCGCGAGGTAGGAGACCGCGTTGAGATCGAAGCAGACCGACGTCCCCACGGTGGCGATGAGCAGGCCGCCGACGGCGGGGCCGATCACCCGGGCGCCGTTGAACACCATCGAGTTGAGGGCGACCGCGTTGGGCATCCGTCGCGGCCCCACCATCTCCGGGACGAAGGCCTGGCGGGTAGGCCCGTCGACCACGTTGATCAAGCCGAAGAGGCCGACCACGAGGAAGACCTCCCAGACCGACACCAGGCGGAGTCCCTCGGTCACCCCGAGGATCCCCGCGGTCACCGCGAAGCTGGCCTGGGTCAGCATCAGGATCCTGCGCTTGGGCCAGCGGTCGGCGATCACTCCGCCAAAGGGCTGGAGCACCAAGTTGGGCAGGAACTGCACCATCAGCAGCAGCCCGAGCATGAAGGGGGAGTGGGTCAGCTCAAGGATGAGCCAGGCCTGGGCTGTCGACTGGAGCCAGCTGCCGGTGACCGAGACCGCCTGGCCGGAGAAGAAGTAGCGGTAGTTGCGGGTCCCGAGGGCGCTGAAGGTGCGCGAGGTCAGGGCCCGGGCGGAAACGGTCAGTGCTCCACCCCGACCAGGTGCTCGAGGGCGGGAAGGGCGCGCTCCAAGGCCGCCAGCTCGCGGCTTGAGAGGTGGCTGAGGCGCTGGGCGAACCAGGCGCTCCGGAGCCGGCGCGCGGCCTTTGCCACGGACGCCCCCTGCCGGGTCAGGCGAACTCTGACGAAGCGGCGGTCGGCGGCATCGACCTCCTTGTTGATCAGCCCGGCCAGCTCGAGGTGGCCCAGTAGCACGGTCATCGAGGGCACCCTGACGTGTTCGGCGGCCGCCAGCTCGCTGACCGTTGCCGGCGAGTGGTCGAGGAGGGAGACCAGCACCGGGTACTGACCCGGGGGCACCCCGAGGGGGCCGGAAGTCTGACGCAGACGCCGGCTGAGTCGGGTCAGGACGGTCGGCAGTTTGGTCGCCAACTCGGACGCGTCGCCGAGGGTCGGGGAGGCCGGGGGCGGGGCCGGTGTCAAGGTTGGCATTTACTTAGTTTAGCTAACTAGCAGAACTAAGTAAAGCTCGTCGCAGCTCAGTCGACGCAGCCCTCGGTGGAGACGGCGGCGGTCCGGGCCCCGCCCCGGTCGATGTCGGGGATGATCTCCCCGGCGGTCAGGGCGTAGCCCTCGTCGCCGGTGACCAGGGACTTGGCGAAGACAACCCCCAAGACCTGGCCCTGGAGGCTGACGAAGGGGCCGCCCGAGTTGCCCGGGATCACCGAGGCCTGGAGGACAAAGATCTCCCGGCTGACGATGGCGCTGGAATAGATGTCCCGGCCGACCGCGTCGAGCTGTCCCCGGATCGCCCCCGGGACCACTCGCTCCACCCCGCCACCGGGATAGCCGATTACGGCGCCCGCCGTGGAGCGGGCGCCGGCGGTGCTGATCGCCAGCGGGCTCAGGTTGAGGCCGGGGACCCGGAGGAGGGCGATGTCCCGCTCCGGATCGAAGAGCACGACCGTCGCCGCCAGGGACCCGACCCTTCCGGGGACCGACACCCGGGTCCCGTGGCCGCCCGCGACCACGTGGGCGTTGGTGAGCAGAACGCCGGGGGCGACCGGGAAGCCGCTCCCCTCGATCAGGCCGCCACAGCCGGAGCTGACCACCTTGACCGTCTCGGCGGCGGCGGCGGTGACCGCTTGGTTCCCGTCCAGGCTGGCCGGGACCGAGACCGGCGCCGGG
>DATDII010000175.1:0-3367 GCA_036521135.1 Candidatus Dormiibacterota bacterium
GCGCGGGCTCGCCGCCCGGGATGGTCGGATGTCCCTGACCGGCCCACTCCTGCTCGCGACCACGACCCCCGCTGACAGCCTCGGGCTCGGCATCGTCATCCTCGCCGTCGGCTGCCTGATGGCGGGGGGGGCGGCCCTCAGCCTGCGCAGCATCTGGGGACGGATGCAGCGCCAGGAGGCGCTGCCGCGCCAGGGCCCGGTCCGGGAGGGGAAGCCGCTCCGCTCCCAGGGGGTGGGCGACCTCTCGGGATGGTTCCGGTTGCTGGTCAGCTTCGACTTCGGATGCCTCGCCCTGGTATCGGTCGTGCTGATCTTCGCCGGACTGGCTGTGATCTTCCGCTCGGTCTGAGGAGGGACGAAGCACCGCTACCATAGGGTTCGGTGAAGCTGGCGATCTTGGTCCAACGCCGTTTCGAGGTGCTGGTGGGCGCCTGCTTCGTGGGGCTGGGCTTCGTCGCCCTGGTCTGGTGCCTGATGCTCCTGCTCAAGGCGCTCAACCCGGTCACCTTCCACTTCGACCTGCTGATGGACATCCTCCCCTGGTTCACGCCGGTCGTGATCCTGCTCGCGCTCTTGGGCCCCCTCTACTGGAAGGTGGCGGGCTGGCTCGCGCCCCCCGGGGGCGGCTTGCAGCGCCTGGCCGAGGCGCGCTACCAGCTGGTCGTGGGGGCGTTCTTCTACCTGCTCTCCTACACGCTGGTGATCTGGCTCGGGATGAACCTGCTCCGGATCTGGGATGGCTCCGACTTCCACTTCAATCCGCTGGTCGACTGGCTGCCGGCGATCGTTCCCCCCTGGCTCGCCTGGGCCGTGGGCGCACCCCTGGTCTGGAAGATCCTCGGGGCGCTCGACCTGACCCGGGCGCCACGGATCTGGCGGGGTCCAGACCGCTCCGGGCTGGCGGCGCTCGGAGTCTTCGCCGCCGCCCTCCTCACCGGGGGTGGGCTCCTCCTCAACCAGGGCGCCTACGCCGTCTCGCAGCAGGTCTCGGGGACGGTGGCCCAGAACCTGATCGCCTTCGGGGTGGTCACCCTCGCCGGGGGCGGCCTCAGCACCGGCGCCCTGCTCCTTTTGCTCTGGCGGGGCTGGCGCCCGGTCGGCGAGCTTCCCGAGCGCACCAGCCCGGTGGACCGCTTCCGGGCCGCCCGGGGCAGGATCCTCGCCCACGGGTTCGTGCTGGCAGCCCTGGCCCTAGGTTTCGTGGCCCTCTTGATGGCCGCCTTCCAGGCGATGGATCCGGCCGACTTCCACTTCTACCTGGCCCTCGACATGTGGTCGGTGGGGGCACCGCTGATGCTCGCCTGGCTGATGCTCGCCTGCGCCAGCTGGCTGGTCCCTGCCCGGCTCGCCCGCCGCGACCCCGCCCACTACGCCGCGGGCGCGGGCTCAGCCCCAGGCCCGACCGGCCCAGCCGTGGCGGAGGAGAGCTGGGGCTACTCTGAGGGCGCTCTCAGTCGCTCGCGGTCCGGCGCCTGACCTAGCCCGGGTCCGCGTGACAGGGGCGCTGCCGAGCCACCTCCTCCCGCTCCCCATGGGGATTGACCTGGACAGCTCGCTTCGCCGCTTCAGCCGCCATGGAGACGACCTCATGGACCGCTGGGACGGCAGCAGCTTCAGGCGCCCCTACCGGATCGGGACCCGGGTGGGGGCGGTCGGGCTGCGACCCGACCCGGGCGGCACCGCGCTCGAGGTGGAGACCGACTCGAAAGAGATGGCCCCCGGGTTGGCACCGCTCCTGGCCTCGATGTTCGTCGACGAACGGCAGGCCCTCAGCGAGCTCTGTGCCCGCGACCCGGTCATCGCCGAGCTGAGCCTGACCCACCCCGGACTCTGGCCGGTGCGCGCCCTCGACCCGCTGGCGGCGCTGCTCAGCCTGGTCACCTCGCAGCAGGTCAACCTGGCCGTGGCGCTCAGCTTCCGTCGGGCCATCCTGGTCCGGCTCGGGCGCCGGATCGAGGTCGGCGGCGACTTCGTCATGGCTCCCGACCCGGAGCGCCTGGCCCAAGCCTCGGCCGAGGACTGGTCGGCGATCCGGCTGAGCCGCTCCAAAGCCCGCTGCCTGGCCGCCCTGGGGCAGGCCGTGGCCGGCGGCGAGCTCGACTTCGCCGACCTGGCGCTGGCCCCGGACGAGGAGGTCCGCCTCCGCCTGCTCGCCCTGCCCGGGCTCGGCCCCTGGTCGGCGAGCCAGTACCTGACCCGGGTGCTGGGCCGACCGGTGATCGTGGCGGACGACCTCGGCGTCCGCAAGGCGGTCCAGCTCGCCTACCAATTGCCCCTGATCCCGACGGCGGCGGAGGTGACCCAGCTGACCGCCCACTACGGGTCGGCCGCGTTCAGCGCCCAGCAGCTGCTCCTCCTCAACCTGGCCGGCACCGCAGCTGCGCCTGCCCCCTCCCTCGGCCCGGGTCCCCTGCTCGGCTAGGGAGCGCCGGGGAGCGACTCGAGCTTGGCCAGGACGAGGGGATCGATCCTCTCCCGCGAGGGGGAGCGCTCCTCCAGGTTCTCCTCGGACACCCAGGCCCGGAACGCGCTCCAGAGCACCTCCTCGTTCGCTGCGGCCGCCAGTCGTCCCGAGCGCACGAGGGCACTCCGGAGTCGCGCCAGGATCGCCTCGTCCACCAGGAGCAGGCTCTCCTCCTTCGCCTTCTCGAAGTAGAGACGCCAGAGCCCGAGCAACCGGGACAGCTCGGGGATGGGGCGGGGATGGTCTTCTACCCGAAGGTCGACCATGCGGTCGTCGAACCCGCCGTAGCCACTATGGGCCCGGACGACGAGGATGGCCGCCGACTGGCGCCCCCGCTTGTCGCCGCCCTGCTCGTCTCCGGCGGCGAGCGCAGCCATGAGCCGATCGACCAGTTCTCCGGTCGAGCTCTCGAAGGTGCTGAGGAGCGCGTCCACCACCTCCGGGCCGGTCAGGATGTTGCCCTGGCAGGCGCAGCCCTTACCGGTGCGCCCGCCCGCCCACTCGTAGCACTGGGAGCCGGTGTAGGTGGCGGCCCCGCCGTGCCGGTCCACCACCCCGAGCTGGCGGTGTTCCCGGTCCTCGTCATCGCCGGTGAGCACCTCGACCACCTCGCTGGCCGGCCGGCCCGACTCGAGGAGTTCGAGCCCCAGCGTCTTGTAGGCGGTGTTGGCGAACGCCTGGGTGGCCAGCGCTCCCACCTCGGCGTGGGCGGCCGGGACGGCGCTGCCCACGGCGAGGAACTTGGACGCCACGGCCACTCCCCAGTCCGTACCGTCGGTGGCGACGATCGAGAACGTCGCGATCCGGGTTGGCCGCGGCACGACCAGGCTCACGGCTGGCAGGATAGCTGGTTGACGTGACCACTGAGGAAGTCGACCCTGAGTCGGGCGGTGCTCCGGCGCC
>DATDII010000176.1:0-7411 GCA_036521135.1 Candidatus Dormiibacterota bacterium
TGAGATGGACCGGGATCGACTCCTTCTCCTCCCTGTCGACCACCACCTGGACCGTCTTGGGCGCGGACCAGATCCAGACGTTCTGGTCGGTGAGCTGAATCCGCAGGTTCACCTGGTACTCGCCAGGCTTGGTGATGTGGCTCAGGTCGGCGGTGGCGCTGAGATGCTGGCCTACGCTTGAGCTCCTGACGAAGTTGGCGACACCGGCGATCTTGACCGCCACAACCCCGATCGGCCGGGGCAGCACCAACCCCGACTGGAGGACGCCGGCCGCCCGCACGTGGACGGTATAGGTCTGGATCGCCGGTGGATCACTGGCGTAGACGACCCCCACCCACATCCCGCAGGCGACCACGATCGCGATCAGCTTGAGCTGGAAATTGCGGGTGATGAAGCGGGGAAGCCGATCGATCATGAACGGTCGCCTCCGTGAACTGGGGCCGGCTCACGCGAGCCCCGCCCGAGCAGGCGCAGGCTGCGCCGGTGTCGCTCGAAGATCGGGAGGTGGTAGAAGGCGCCGAGCCGGTTGGTGAGGGCGTCGGCATCGAGCTCGCGCTGGAGCTCGCCCCCGAGGGCAAGGCTCACCCTACCTGACTCCTCCGAGACGATCACCACGGCCGCGTCGGTGGCCTGGCTCAGGCCCATAGCCGCCCGGTGCCGGGTCCCGACCCTGCCCTGGACCCCGGTCTGTTCCGCCAAGGGCAACACGCACCCGGCGGAGACCAGCCTGCCCCGCTTGACCAGGGCGGCTCCGTCGTGGAGCGGCGAGCGGTAGGTGAAGACCGTCACCAGGGTCTCGGCGCTCAGGATGGCGTCCATCCGGACCCCGGTCCTGGCTATCTCCTCCAGGCCGATGTCCCCCTGGAGGACGATCAGCGCCCCGGTCGCCGACTCGGCCAGACGCATCGCCGCCCGGACGATCTCGTCCACGTCGCGCTTGAGCTCGGCGGTCTCGGGCGCGAGCAGCCCCTGGCGGATCCGGCCCAGGCTGCCCATCTGGTCCAGGGCGCGCCGGAGCTCAGGTTGGAAGAGGATCACCACCGCGATCACGATCACCTCTCCGCCATTGCTGAAGATGAATTTAAGGACCGGGAGATTGAGGATGTTGGCGATCGCCGCCAGGGCCCCGATCAGGAGCAGCCCCAAGAGGAGCTGGACTGCCTGGGTGCCCCGGATCAGGACCAGCAGACGGTAGGCGAGGAAGGCGATGATGAGGACGTCGAGCACGGCCCGCCAGCCCACCGTCTGGAGCAGGACCCGGGTAGCCTCCCCGACGTTGAGGGCGGCGACCGTGAGCGGCGACCAGCCGAGCCCCAAGAGTTCGGTCACGGTGCCGTGGCTCCGGGGGCGAAGATTGCGATCAGCAACGCCAACTGCACCCAGAAGCGGTTCTCGGCCTGGGCGAAGACCACCGACTGGGGACCGTCGAGGACGTCATCGGTTATCTCCTCACCGCGGTGGGCGGGGAGACAGTGCATCACTCGGACGGTCGGGGGTGCTTTGGCCACCAGCCCCTGATTCACCTGATAGGGCCCGAAGTCCTGGCGTCGATCCTCATGCTGCTCCTCCTGGCCCATCGAGGTCCACACGTCGGTGTAGATGATCTCGCTGTCGGCCAGGGCACTCTCCAGGTCCGAGGTCGGGTAGGCGGGCTCGTATCCGGGTGGGGTGACCACGCGGAGGTCGAGACCGACCACCTCGGCCGCCTCCATCAGGGAGTTGCAGACGTTGTTGCCATCGCCGACCCAGGTCACCCGGGCGCCTTCGAGATGGCCAAGCTGCTCCTGGACGGTGAGGCAGTCGGCCAGGATCTGGCAGGGATGGCCCCGGTCGGTCATGGCGTTGATGACCGGGCCCGACATCGCCTGGGCCAGACCGCGCAGGTCCCGGTCGGATGGGATCCGCGCCACCAGGCCGGCGACGAAACGATCGAGGATCCGGCCGACGTCGGCGACCGACTCCCGCCTGCCCATGTCGATCTCCCGCTCGAACAGGGCGATCGGGTGGCCCCCGAGGCGGTGCACCGCCGCCTCGAAGGACACCCGGGTCCGGTTGCTGGGGCGTAGGAAGATCATCGCCACCGACTGGCGCGCCAGCGGGGTACCCGGGTCCGAGCCCCGCTTCAGTTGGGCGGCGGTCTCAAGCAGGCCGATCAGCTCGGCGCGGCTCAGGTCTGAGACCGCTAGGAAGTCGCGACCGCGCAGTTCTTCGCCCACGTCACCCCATGGCAGAGTTCGGATCCCGCGAGGACCGCGGGACTGATGTTGGAACGGGTGTGGTTAAGGGTAGCCTCAGCGCTTGGTGTACTGCGGAGCCTTGCGCGCTCGCTTCAGGCCCGGCTTCTTGCGCTCCTTCATCCGGGGATCCCTGGTCATCAGCCCGGCCGCCTTGAGCGGGCCCCGGAGCTCGGCGTCCCAGGCACAGAGGGCGCGGGCCAGGCCGTGGGCGACCGCGCCCGCCTGCCCGGCCACCCCGCCGCCGGCGACGTTGACCGAGACCCGGAAGCGGTCGGCCATTCCGGAGACCTGGAGCGGGCGCAGAGCCGCCTGCTCCAGCTCTCGGCGGCCGAAATGGCGCAGGGGCTCCCGGTCGTTGATCACCGCCGTACCGTCACCGGGGTAGATCCGCACGCGGGCGACGGCCGTCTTGCGCCGACCGGTGCCGTAGGCGTATCGGGTCTGATCGGGCTCGCTCAAAGCTTCACTACCTCTCCGTGGTCGCCGAAACTGATCGCCGCCGGCTGCTGGGCTGAGTGGGGATGCTCGCCCCCCGAATAGATCTTGAGCCGCCGCAGCTGCCGGTCACCGAGGTTATTGTGCTGGAGCATGCCCCGGACCGCCTCTCGCAACGGGGCGGTGGGGTCCCGGTCGACCAGCTCCTGGTAGGTGCGCTCGCGACGGCCCCCGGGATAGCCGCTGTAGCGGTCGTAGATCTTTCCGCTCCGCTTGGCCCCGGTGACCACGATCTCACTGGCGTTGATGACGACCACCTGGTCCCCACAGAGCGCGTGGGGCGTGTAGCTCGGTCGGTGCTTGCCCCGCAGAACCCGGGCCAGATTGACCGCCAGCCGACCCAGGGTCTGGCCCCGGGCGTCGACGAGGACCCACTCCTCCTCGCCTGGCTTCTCGACCGCGACGAAGCTGCGCTGCGCCACGGTGCTCACGACGCCATCTCGGTCGATGGGCCCCGGTACTCGACCCGCCACTGGTGCAGGCCACGGGCGGGAGCCGAGCTCCAGGCCGGGACCGGACCGGTCGGGTCGGTCACGGCGCGCTCGACATCCTCGACCCGGGCCCTGCCCGAGCCGACCGCCATCAGGGCTCCGGCGATGCCGCGCATCATGCCCCGGAGAAAGGCATCCGCCCGAACCTCAAGCAGCAGGGCGCCGCTGGAGCGCTCGACCTCGGCGCGGTCGACCGTCCTGACGCTGGATTGGGCCGGGGCGGGGCTGGCTCCGAAGGCGGCGAAGTCATGGCGGCCGAGGAGATGCCGGGCCGCGGCACGCATCGGAGCCAGCTCGAGCCGATCCTTGATCTGCCAGCTGTAGTTGCGACCGAGGGGTCCGCCGCCCTGGCCATCGCTGATCAGGTAGCGGTAGCTTCGGCGCCAGGCTCGCCAGCGGGGATGGAAGTCGGGCGAGGCCACGGCCGCGCCCCGGACCGCGATGTCGGCCGGCAGCATGGCGTTGCAGCCGCCGAGGAGCGCCTCCGGCCGCCAGCTGGAGCGGAGGCCGAAGCCGACGACCTGCCCGTGGGCGTGGGCGCCGGCGTCAGTGCGGCCGGCGGCGGTGAGGTGGGGCTCCTCCCCGGTCAACCGGATCAGCGCCCGGGTCAGCTCCCCCTGACAGGTCCGGACCCCAGGCTGGATCTGCCAGCCATGGAAGCCGGTGCCGTCGTAGGCCACGGTCAGGCGGTACCAGGCCGAGCTGGCGGCGGCCACTATTCGACCATCTCCATGATCACGACTGGGGCGCCATCTCCTGGACGCGGCCCGCGCCGAAGAATCCGGGTGTAGCCGCCTGGCCGGTCGCGGTAGCGCTCGGCGTACTGGGTGAAGAGCTTGACCGCGACTTCCTCCCGGGCCACCACCCGAGCCACCTGCCGTCGCGCTGCCAGATCGTCGGTCTTGGCGACCGTGACCACCCGCTCGACCCAGCGGCGCACCTCCTTGGCCTTGGCCTCGGTGGTCTCGATCCGGCCGTGCTCGAAGAGCGCCGTCGCCAGGTTGCGGGTCAGCGCGATCCGGTGCGCCGAGGTCCGACCGAGCTTCCTACCCGCCTTGAGGTGACGCATCTGCCCTACCGGTCGGCCTTCTGGAAGAGCTCGTCAAGCTCCTCCTCCTGGACGAAGCCCCGGGTGACCAGCTTCTGCTTGATCTCGTCAAGGGACTTGGCGCCAAAGTTCCGCAGCGCCAGGAGCTCCTCCACCCGCATCGCCAGGAGCTCGCCCAGCTTGGTGATGTCATTGGCCTTGAGGCAGTTGAGCGCCCGCACGCTCAGCTCCAGCTCGTCGACCGGGACGTCCGCCAGCCGGCTCTTGAGGTCGGTGCCGACCACGGCCCCGGCCGCCGACTCGGTCAAGCTCTCCCCGAAGGTGGTGAAGAGGCCGAGATGGCGGGTGTAGTACTCGGCCGCCCGGCTGACCGCCTCGACCGGCGGGATCGTCCCGTTGGTCCAGATCTCGAGGATGAGCTTCTCCCAGTCGGTGTCCTGGCCGACCCGGGTCTTCTCGACCAGGAAGTTGGCCTTGACCACCGGGGTGAAGATGGCATCGACCGGGATCACCCCGATCGGCTGGCCCTCCTTCTTGTTGCGGTCGGCGGAGGAGTAGCCCTTGCCCAACTCGACGGTCAGATCCATCCGGAGCTTGGCCTGGTTGCCGTCCAGAGTGCAGAGGTAGAGGTCGGGGTTGGCGATCTCGACGTCGGCGTTGCCGGCGATGTCCGCGGCGGTGACCCGCCGCCCACCCTGGACATCGAGCGTCAGCCGGGCCCCCTCTGGGTTGTGGCAGGTCAGGCTCAGCTGCTTGATGTTGAGCAGGATCTCGCCGACGTCCTCCTTCACGTGCTTGATGCTGGAGAACTCGTGGGCCACCCCGTCGATCGAGACGGCGGTGACCGCGGCCCCGGTCAGGGACGACAGCAGCACCCGCCGCAGGGAGTTGCCGAGTGTGGTGCCGTAGCCGGCCTCTAGCGGCTCGATCTCAAAGCGCCCGTGGTCCTTGGAAGCGTCCACCTCGTGGACCGTCGGCTGAATCGCAGTCTCTGGCATGTGTGGCAATTTCCTCGTGGGTGGCTGGCCGAAGGGGCCTTGGTTATCGGGAGTAGAACTCGACGATCAGCTGCTCGTCGATGGTCGTGTCCATTTCCGGGCGCTCCGGCACCCGGGTGACGTCGACCCGGCGCTCTTCGGGATAGAGGGTCATCCAACCGGGCAGGCTCTGCCCGCCCCGCGACTCGAGCGAGCGCCGGATCGGTTCGAGATCCCGGCTCCGGGCGCGGACCGTGACCACCTGGCCGGACTTGACCTGAAAGGCGGGGATGTTGACGGTCCGGCCGTCCACCTGGAAGTGCCGGTGCGACACCAGCTGGCGCGCCTCCCGCCGGGACGAGGCGAAGCCGGCCCGGTAGACGACGTTGTCCAGGCGCTGCTCCAGCATCTGGAGCAGGACCGTCCCGGTGACCCCCTTGCGAGCCGCGGCCGCGTCGAAGTAGTTGTGGAACTGGGTCTCCAGGACTCCAAAGATGCGCCGGCCCCGCTGCTTGGCCCTGAGCTGGATCCCGTACTCGCTGATCCGCCGGCGCCGGGACATCCCATGCATCCCGGGCGGGGTGGCGTTGCGCTTGGTGAAGGTGCAGCGCTCGCCCAGGCACTTGTCGCCCTTCAGGAAGAGCTTGACTCCCTCACGCCGGCAGAGCCGGCACACCGGTGGATGTGGATTGGCCATTTTCGGCTAGCCCCTCAAACCCGGCGCCGCTTGGGTGGCCGGCAGCCGTTGTGCGGCACCGGGGTGACGTCGGTGATCGAGGTGACCTCGAGCCCGGCCGCCTGAAGCGAGCGGATCGCCGCCTCGCGGCCGGCCCCTGGCCCCTTGACCAGGACCTCGATCGCCTTCAGGCCGTGCTCCATGGCCCGCTTGGCGGCGCTCTCCGCGGTCACCTGGGCGGCGAAGGGGGTGCTCTTGCGCGAGCCCTTGAACCCGGACGACCCGGCGCTGCCCCAGGCGATGACGTTGCCGCTCGGGTCGGTCAGGCTGACGATGGTGTTGTTGAAAGTGCTGAACACATGGGCGCGCCCGACCGCGATGTTCTTGCGCTCGCGGCGCCGGGTCCGGACCACCTTTTTCTTCTTCGCCAACTCAGCTCCTCACCAGGCCTGGCCCTGGCTCACTTACCCTTCTTCCGACGCACGCCCACGGTCTTGCGCGGACCGCGCCTCGACCGCGCGTTGGTTCTGGTTCGCTGGCCCCGCACCGGCAGGCCCCGCCGGTGGCGCAGCCCGCGGTAGGTTCCGATCTCCATCAGCCGCTTGATGTTGAGCGCCACCTGGCGGCGGAGGTCGCCCTCGACCCGGCCCGGCAGCTCCTTGGCGATGATGTCACGCAGGCGGACCACCTGGGTCTCGCTCAGGTCGTCGGTCTTGGTGTCCTGGTCGATCTGGGCGATCCGGAGCAGCTTGTGGCTGGTGGTCAGCCCGATCCCGTAGACGTAGGTCAACCCGACCTCGATGCGCTTGTTCCGGGGCAGGTCGACGCCAGCGATTCGGGCCATCAGTCCTCCCGCCTCAACCCTGGCGCTGCTTGTGCTTGGGGTTCTCGCAGATGACCCGCACGGTGCCGGCGCGCCGGATCACCTTGCACTTGTCGCACATCCGCTTCACCGAAGCCCGCACCTTCATCTACCACTTCGCTCCAATGTCAGACCAGCCGAGCCAAGATCCGGCCCCGCCCCGGGTCCGTGGTCGACAGCTCGACCAGCACCCGATCACCGGGGAGGAGTCGCACACTCGCCAGACGCGCCCGTCCCGCCGCGTGGGCCACCACCTTGCCCCCGCTCTCCAACTCCACCCGGAAGAGCGAGTTCGGCAAGGGCTCAACGACTCTGCCCCGGAGACCGCCGGGTTCAGCCATGGTGATGGGCACACGAAAACAGGGCGAGCTTTGCCCGTCCGAGAGTATACCCGATCGGGCTGGCGATGAAATGGATCTCAGCTCGCCTCCGGGAGCCGGGTCAGGATCTCGGCCCCCTCTGCCCCGATCGCGATCGTGTGCTCGAAGTAGCAGGAGAGGCGCCGGTCGGCCGTGACCACGGTCCAGCCGTCCGGCCAGATGTCGTAGTCGATGGTGCCGAGCGTCAGCATGGGCTCGATGGTAAACGTCATCCCCGGCTCCATGATCACGCCTACGGCCGGGTC
>DATDII010000177.1:0-4378 GCA_036521135.1 Candidatus Dormiibacterota bacterium
TCGTCGCCGGCCGGGAGCGGGAGTTCCGGGGACCGGGTGGCCACCCGATCACCGGCGGCTTCGAGCACACGGCCCCGCTTCCCCACGGCTCCTCCGGGGGGCCGGTCCTCAACCTCGCCGGTGAGGTCCTCGGGATCAACACCAAGCGCCTCGGCGAGGGCCTCTACGCCGCCCTCCTCACCGACGCCGCCCTGCGCCAGCGCCTGGAGCTCCTGGGCCGGGGCGAGCCGGTGGTCCGCCCCTATCTCGGGGTGGGGCTCCTGCCCGGAGAGGTGGGCCGGCGGCTGCGGGCGGCGGTTGGACTTCCCGAACGGAACGGAGTCCTGGTCCGGCACCTTGACGAGGAGGGTCCGGCCGCCCGGGCGGGGGTGCTCAAGGGCGACCTCCTGACCGCGGCCGGCGGGGCCGATCTGGCCCGGGCGGCGGACCTCCACCGGGTCCTCGCCGCGGCCAAGCCCGGTGATCCGCTGCAAGTTGCCCTGGTGCGGGGCGCCGAGGAAATCGAGCTCGCGGTCACCCTCGGCACCGAACCCGAGCACGGCCCCCGCGAGAGGCACCGCCCGGAGCACCCCCGCCGGCGGTAGCATCGCCGGAGGGTCGGCGCTCGGGACCGACCGCTCGCTCTGTTCGCTCGGACGGAACGAGCCTCTATACTTGAAGGCGGGAGGACCGCCGTAGAAGTGTTACGCGGAGAGATGGGCGGGAAGACTTGTCGCGCGTCCTGAGCCACCAGCGCAACCCGCTCGGACGCACGGTGCGACTGCTCGGCTGGATGGCCGACCACGAGGCCGACGACTATGGCGTCCGGGAGCTGGCGGCAGCGGTGGGGATGGCCCCCAGCACCGTCCACCGCTCGCTGGGCGCCCTCGAGGAGGAGGGCCTGGTCGAGTCCCTGCCCGCCACCGGCAGGTACCGGCTCAGCCTGGGCTTCTACCGGCTCGCCCTGCGCGGCGCCGCCCGGGCCCCGGTCGTCGACCTGGCGCTGCCCTTCTTGCGGTCCGCCGCCGACACCGGGGGCGAGACGGCCCTGCTCGCCCTCTACGGCCAGGCCGAGCTGGCGACCATGTACGTCGCCGAGATCCCCGCCCGGCATCCGCTCCAGGTCCGCCCCGCGCTCCATGAGTGGATGCCCCTGACCACCTGCGCCGCCGGGCTGGCCATCCTCTCTCTCCTCGACGGCAGGACCCTCATCTCAGCCTTTGGTCGGGAGCTCGGCCAGGTCAACGCCTCCGACCTCGCGGGCCAGCTGGCGATCGTCCGCGAGCGCGGCTTCGCCAGCCTTCCCGCCCGCCCGGGGAACTTCGCCAGGGAGGTGGCGGCGGCATTCCTTGGGCCGAGCGGCCAGGTCCTCGGGGCGGTCGCCTTCGCGGTCCCGGAGCGCCGCTTCAACCCGGTCCTGGAGGGCTCCCTGGGTCAGCTCCTGGTGGAGCAAGCCCGGGCGATCTCGGCGGCCCTGGCCGGCTAGGGGAGCGCCTCGGCGACCGGGAGCGCGCTCTCGCGGGCGAAGTCAAGGCCGAGCTCGACCGCGCCGAGGAGGCCCTGGTCCTCGCCCAGCGCCGCCCGCTCCACCCGGCAGCTGCCCCGGAGCGAGGGAAGGCAGGCCTCGTTGTGGCCGGCCTGGATGTCTGTCCAGAACTGGGGCGAGGACGCGACCACGCCCCCGCCGACGGCGATGGCCTCGGGGTTGAGCAGGTTGATCAGGCCACCGACGGCGAGGCCAACGTACCGGGCCGCCCGGCCCAGCACCGCCTGGGCCGCCTGGTCGCCCGCGGCGGCGAGGCGGCCCACCTCGGCCGCGCTCTTGACCCCGGCGGCGCGGGCGATCGCGGTGCCAGAGGAGAACGCCTCCAGGCAGCCGCGGTTGCCGCAGTTGCAGCGGGGGCCGTCGGGGACGATGACCATGTGACCGAACTCGCCGGCGCTGCCCTGGTTGCCCCGGTAGAGCTGGCCGCCCAGGATCAGGCCGGCGCCGATCCCGGTGCTGACGGTGACGTAGACGAAGTCCCTCGTGCCCTGGCCTGTGCCCCGCCGGTGCTCGGCCAGCGCCGCCATGTTGGCGTCGTGCTCGACCAGGCAGCGGCAGCCGAGCATCTCCTCGAGGCGCTCCCGGATCGCGACCCGGCGCCAGCCGGGCAGATTGGGTGCGCCCTCGACCACCCCGGCCCGGCTGTCCACCGGACCCGGGACCCCGATCGCCAGGATCAGCCGGGAGAGGCTGGCGTCCGGCTCGGCGGCGACCACCTCCCGGACCAGCCCGTCGATCTGGGCCAGGACCCCGGCCGGCCCCTCGGTGGCGGCGGTCCGAGCCCGGGCCCGGTGGCGGACCTCGCCGTCGCTCCCGGCCAGCCCGACCCGGAGCCAGGTGCCGCCCAGGTCGACGCCGGCGACGAATACCGAGTGGTCGAAGGCGCGCCCCAGGCTCACACCGGCGCCGCCCGCGGCGAGAGCGGCGCCAGGCCGGCCAGGAGCCGGAGCCGCTCGACGTTGGCCCGGTCGGGCCCCTGGCGCTCAAGGCCCGGCACCTCGAGGATGAAGGGGGCCCGGGTCAGATCGGGGTCGGCCAGCATCCAGCGGAAGGCCTCCGCCCCGATCTCACCGTCGCCGATGTTCTGGTGCCGGTCCACGTTGGAGCCGAAGGCGGCCTTGGAATCGTTGGCGTGGATCGCGGCCAGCCGGTCGAAGCCGATCTCGCGGCCCAGCACCTCGACCATCTCGGCGAGCCCATCAGGGCGGCGGAGGTCGTGGCCGGCGGTGAAGGCGTGGGCGGTGTCGAGGCAGAGCCGGAGCCGGGGGTTGTCCACCGCCTCCATCATCTGCCTAATCTGGGCGAAGGAGCTGCCGATGTTGTCCCCCGAGCCGGCGCTGTTCTCGATTACCAGCAGGCTCTCGCCCTCGGTCTCGGCCAGGGCCCAGCGCATCGCCTCCGCCATCTGGGGCAGCACCACCTCGAAACCCTGGCCCCGGTGCGAGCCGGGATGGAAGATGATCCCCCGGACCCCGAGCAGGTTGGCGATCTCGAGGTGGTGGCGGAGTGAGCCCCGCGACTGGGCCAGGAGCGCCTCCTTGGCGGTCGCCAGGTTGATCAGGTAGGGGGCGTGGAAGAAGAAGGTGGTCAGGCCGGTCTCGGCCATCCGCCTGCGGAAGGCGCCCACCTGCTCGTCGTCGGGATGGAGCCGGCGCCAGGTCTGGGGCGGGGTCGGGTGGATCTGGATCGCCTCCGCCCCGATCTCGAGCGCCCGTTCGAAGGCGGCCGCCGGACCCCCGGCGGCGGAGACGTGGGCGCCGATCGTGACCACGGCTAGCCCGGCGCCGCCTGGGTCGGGGGCACGTAGACATCGGCCGCGGGGGGAGCCAGCACCGGGTGGCCCTCACCGAAGGCGCGGTAGCGAAGGGAGATCGGCTGGTCTCCGGTGATGGACAACTCCAGCAGGTGGTCGGAAGCGGGCGTGACGAACAGCCTTAATGATGAACTTCCGCCCCGCTCCTCGACCACCAGGATGTGCTGGCCCAGGAGCCTGCCCCGACGCACCGTGAGCGGTCCCCCGAGCGCCTTCTCGAGCGTCTTCGTCAGGCCCCCGGCGGAGAAGGGCTCGACGCTGCGGCGGTAGCTCCGGGCCACCGCCTTGGGCTGGACCACCCAGGTGGTGGCCGGGTTGAGGTTGCCGGGAAGGGCCGTGATTCCCAGTTCCTCAAGCTCGGTCGGGGAGCGGACGTAGACCCGGCTCCCGACCGCGATCACGTCGCTCCGGAAGGTGGCGGCGTGGGGCACCGCGATGTCGAGGGTGCCCTGGAAGTCGCCGTTACGGCGGACCGTGACCCGGAAGCTGGTGGTGGTGTCAAGGGCCCGGCTGGTCCCGGAGATCTGATAGCCGTCGAGCCCGCTCATCGCCTTGGCGACCCGGTGAACCAGGGTGGGACCGCTGGGCAGGCCGGCACCGCACCCCGCCAGCACCAGCAGGAAGGCGATCAAGAAGGCGAGCCCGGCCAGGCGGCTCCGGGTGGGCCGAAGCAGCGGGCCGGGGCCACCCCAGGCGCCCCTCGACCTGGCCGCCACTAGACCTTGGCCACCAGCACCGCCAGGGCATAGGCGAGGTACAGACCGAGCCCGACCGGGACCAGGATCCGGGTGTCGACCCCGCGCCGTCCGGCCGCGAACAGGGCGACGACCACGGCGACCCCGGTGATCGCCGCCGAGAGGAAGCCGGCCGGGGAGATCCGCCAGGGGGTGAAGCAGAGCCCGATGATCGCGGGGAAGGTGGCCTGGAAGACCATCGAGCCGGTGACGTTGCCGAGGGCGAGGGCGTCGCGGTCGCGACGGATCCAGAGGCTGCCCGCGGTCACCTCGGGCAGCTCCGTCGCGATCGGGACCAGGAGCAGC
>DATDII010000178.1:0-4965 GCA_036521135.1 Candidatus Dormiibacterota bacterium
CGGAGTTGGATTCGGCTCGGGCGCCAGGTTCGCACCGGAGAGCGCGGGATCCGGATCCTGGCTCCCTGCCTCGCCTCCCCCCACCCAACCGCAACCGAGGACGCTCCCGAGCCCCTGGTCCTCGGCTTCCGGGTCGCGCGCGTGTTCGACCTCAGCCAGACCGATGGCGTGGATCTTCCCCAACCGGTCAAAACCCTGACCGGCCCGGCCGCCGGCTCCGAGCTGGCCCGGCTGGCGCGCCGGGCGGTCGAGCTCGAGTTCGAGGTCCAGTTCACCTCACTCTGGGGGACCAGGAACGGGGACTGCTCGCACGCCTTGCGCCGGATCCGGGTCCGCGATGACCTTCCTCTTGCCCACAAGGTCAAGACCCTGGCCCACGAGCTGGGTCATGCCGTCCTCCACGGCCCCGACTTTCAGGGCTCCCGAGCCCTGGCCGAGCTGGAGGCGGAGAGCGTCGCCTACCTGGTCTGCCAGGAGCTCGGGATCGACAGCTCCGACTACAGCTTGGGGTACGTCGCGGGCTGGTCCGGGGGAGGCCGGGACGCGGCTCGCCTGATCGCGTTGACCGGGGCCCGAATCCTAAGGGGCATGGATACGGTGCTGGAGGGCGGCGGGGGTGCTTCCGGGTGAGCCGGGCCGAGGTGCCGGCCCAGCACGGGGGCGCTCTCAGCCCCCGGCCGCCTTAACAAATTCCTAACCCCTGGTCGGGACACTTGGAGCGTGTCGCAGACGACCGTCGCCCGGGGGGTAATCGAAGCCCTCGACGACGCGCCGCTCAGCCGATTCCACTTCCGGGCGGTGCTCACCGCGGGCACCGGCTTCTTCACCGACGCCTACGACCTTTTCATCATCGGGACGGCCCTCGCTCTGATCAAGGTCGAGTACCACCCGTCGGCGGTGGTGATCGGGCTGGTGGGCAGCACCGCGCTGCTGGCGGCCTTTGTCGGCTCGACCGTCTTCGGGCGGATCGCGGACGTCTTCGGGCGCAAGAAGATCTACGGGCTGGAGGCGGCGATCATGGCGGTCGCGGCCATTGGCAGCGCCCTGGCTCCCAACCTCATCTGGCTGATCGCCTGGCGCTTCGTGCTCGGGATCGGCATCGGCGGGGACTACCCGGTCAGCGCGGTGCTGATGAGCGAGTACTCCAACCGCAAGAACCGGGGCCGGCTGGTGGGCATGGTCTTCTCGATGCAGGCGCTCGGACTGATCGCCGGGCCCCTGGTGGCGCTGGTGATCCTGGGCCTGGGCGTCCATCCCGAGATCGCCTGGCGGCTCATGCTCGGTCTGGGCGCGATCCCGGCCCTGGCCGTGATCTACCTGCGCCGGACCCTGCCCGAGTCGCCTCGCTACCGGGCCCTGGTCCAGGGCCGGGCTGCCGACGCCGCGGTCGCCATCAGGCGCTACTCCAAGGGCGTCGTCGACGCTGGGGGCCGGGCCGTCGGACGGCAGACCCGGCTCGGGCTGCGCCAGTTCCTGACCAACCCCCGCTACCTGGTCCTGCTCCTGGGCACGGCCGGGTGCTGGTTCATGTTCGACTACGCCTTCTACGGCAACACCATCTCGACGCCGCTGATCCTCAAGGCGGTCGCTCCCCACGCCAGCCTGATCAGCGACACCGCGATCGCCCTGCTCATCTTCACCGTCGCCGCGGCGCCCGGGTACCTCCTGGCCTTCCTCACGGTGGACCGAATTGGCCATCGCCGGCTCCAGTTCATCGGCTTCACTCTGATGGGCCTGGCCTTCCTCGCCATCGGGCTGGTTCCCGGACTCACCACCCTGATCGTTCCCTTCGTCCTGGTCTACGGGCTGAGCTACTTCTTCACCGAGTTCGGACCCAACACCACGACCTTCCTTCTCGCCAGCGAGCTCTACCCGGTCTCGGCCCGGACGACCGGTCACGGGATCTCGGCGGGCCTGGCCAAGGTGGGCGCCTTCGTGGGCACCCTGACCTTTCCCCTGGTGAGCGCCAGCCTCGGGCTCTCCGGGGTGATGACGATCGCCGCCGGAACCGCCGGGATCGGCCTGCTGCTAACCCGGGTGCTGCCCGAGCCCTCCGGTCGCTCCCTGGAGGAGATGGGGGGTGAGGTCGAGGCGCCGGCCGAGCCGGCCTCGGCAGAGGTTCGGCCCCCTTCTCTCGCCCGGCCCGCGGTCGCCTCAGCGGCGCCCCGGCAGCCGGTCAGCTAGGCAGCCTCAAGCCCGGCCGGGTCGCGCCCCGAGCGCTACTCGTACCAGTTCGGGGACTTGCGCAGGGTCGCCCATTGGGCGGCGTCATGGCCGTAGAGGACAGTCGCCTTGAGCTCGCGCCCCCGCTCGAGGAGGCCGAGCGCGCTCTGGCGGGCCAGGTCGGGCTCCGCGTGCCCGCCCCAGGTGTCGAAGCGGACGTTGTCCTCCTCGTAGATCGCGTCGCCGCAGAGGATCATGGTCTGGCCGCTGTCGAGACGCACCGTCACCGACTGGTGGGCGGGGGCGTGGCCCGGAGTGGGGAAGACCTCGACGCCGTCACCGAGGTCGGTCTCGCCATCGAGCAGGCTGTAGTCGAGGCCCTCGATCCGCCAGTACTGGTTGGGGAAGGCGGGGTTGTCCAGCGCCGCCTGGTAGTGCCGTCGCTGGACATGGAAGGTGGCGTTGGGAAAGGCGTCGTTGTTGCCGGCATGGTCGAAGTGGAGATGGGTGTTGATCACGTCGGTGATGTCGCTGCCGCGGAGCCCGAGCGCGGCCAGCCGGTAGTCGACGCTGTCCTCGACCCGCATCACCGGACGCAGGTAGGCCGCCAGCGGGGTCCCACCGAAGGTCCGGTCCGGATCCTCGATGTGGCTGCGATGGATGCCCGTGTCAACCAGGATCCGCCGGCCCGAGTCGGTGGTGAGCAGGTAGCCGATGATGGGAATGTGGATCCGGACGCCGTCTCCGGCCCCCGGGGAGAGAACCCGGCCCTTGTCGCAGCAGGCCTCGCCCAGTCCGAGCGGGTAGACACGCTTCATCGGCACCCCCAACCATCGAGTCGCCAAGCGGGGCCAATCGTAGCGGGGCCGGGCCGGCCACCCTGGCGGCTGGCCTTATGATCCGGGCGATTTCACCCCCGGCGTCCTGGCCCACCGTCCCTCCCCACGCCAGCCCATGAGTCCCTCCACCATCCAGCCGCGAGCGTGGGAGGGGATCTGCGCCCTGGCGGTCTGGGTGCTGCTGACTATCGCCACCCTGCTCATGTCGTGGCCGGGCTGGGCCTTCCTGCTCTTTCCGATCCCCTCACTCCTGATCGGGCTCGACGCCCTCGGGCCCCGTCCCCTCTTCGTCCGCTGGCAGGTGGGGCTCGGAGCGATCGGGGTCAGGAGGCTGTCGGCGGTCCTGGTCGCGGCGGCGCTGGCGGTCGGGTGGTTGACCCTGACGGCGCCCGCGCCCAGGAGCGACCAGCCGCCGATCCTGACCTGCGCCGCCCGGGACCTGCTCCGTGGCATGGATCCGTACCAGACCTACGAGCCCCAGTGCCTCGCCCTGCTCCACATCAACCGGGCCGGGGTGACCCCCCTCGAGGAGGGGCCCTTCCGCAACGACACCAGCTACCCGAGAAGGGCCCAGCTGGCGGCGGTGCTCAGGCGCGACCAGCGGGATGGCGGGCACGCCGGCTTCCCCGCCTTCGGCTACCCCCCGGACGCCGCCCTCCTGGTCCTGCCGGTGGCCTGGGCCGGCTGGCTTGGCATCTCACTCTGGGTGGCGGCGATGTCGGCCCTGCTCCTGCTGGCAATCTGGGGCTGGCGTTTCGACCGGGTGGCGCCCCTGTTAGCCTGGCAGCTCCTGGGCCTGGCTCTGCTCTGGTACCTCTACCGCTGGAACCCAGAGGAGATCAGCTACCTCCTTCTGGCCCTCGCCTTCGCCCGGATCGACCGGGTCCGGGTCAGCGCGCTGGCGCTGGCCGGGGCGGTCTGCAGCAACCCCCTGGCCTGGCCCGCCGCCCTGATCTACGGCGCGGTCCTGGCGCGCGACCGCCGACGCCGCGCCCGCCTCTTCTGGGTGGTCGGGGCGATCCTTGTGGGGACGCTCCCTTGGCTCCTCTTCGACCACCGGCTCCTCGGGGAGCTCTGGACCTTCGTGACCCTGCCCGAGTTCCCTCTCGGAGGCAGCCTCGGGGTCCTGGCGCCCCTGCCGAGCCACTCCCATCTCGTCTTCGAGCTCGGCCTCCTGCTCGGAGTGGGCCTGGCCGCCGCCGTGGCCGTGCGCTGGCCCGCCTGGCGCTGGGCCATGGCGGTGCTGGTCTATGGCGCCTTCCTGCTCAGCTGGCGGGGCCTGCTCATCTATTACACGCCCGTCTTCTGGCTGAGCCCGGCGGTGGTGGTCGGTGCCTGCCGGCTGACCGAGAAGGCGCGGTCTGCGTCAGCTCCGCTGGCGGCCGTGTCAGGCTAGGGCCGGCCCGCTGCACGACCGGTGCAAACGGTCGTGGTGCGACCGCACCGTCCGCACCAAGCCCGACGAAGGTGGCGACACCTGGGGCGATGGAACGGATGGTGGTGGTGATCCACAGGTCACCCGTGGCGGCTGACCGATCGGAGATCAAAAGATTGGTGCCGAGGGGCGGGATCGAACCGCCGACACCGGGTTTTTCAGACCCGTGCTCTACCAACTGAGCTACCTCGGCTAGAGGCCGTTTGAGATCGAATGGTACCTGGGGCGAGGGTGGCGGCCCGGCCCCCGTACTTCTCTCGAATTATCCGATGGCGGTTCAGACACGACCCCGGCTCTCGACTTGCCGCTTCCCCGCGCGGAGAGCCGGCCAGCAGGGGTCCTCCGATTGCTGGGTCCATCCAGCGGGCTCGCCCAGGCGGCCTCGGGGAGCTGGAGACGGAGGCTCTAGCCGGCTTGAAACGTCAGCTCACGGCCAGCGTTTTGGAGGGGTGTGGTGGCCCCGATGGAGGCACCGGCGATCTGCGTTGGGCCGACCCACGCGGTTTCTGAGCGGCCAGGACCGGGACT
>DATDII010000179.1:0-8354 GCA_036521135.1 Candidatus Dormiibacterota bacterium
TGCGCCATGCCTATGAGCGGGCGGCCCGGCTCGGGGGTGAGGTGCTGGTGGTGACCTCGGTCCAGCAGGCGGCCCAGGTCCTGGCCGAGCTACCCGAGCTGGTCCCCGAGCGACTTCTGCTCGAGCCCGAGCCGCGCGGTACCGGCCCCGCTCTGGGCTGGGCCGCCTGGGCTGCCCTCGAGCTCCGGCCCGAGGCGGTCATGGTCTCCCTCCACGCCGACCACTACATGCCCGACGAGGCGGCCAGCTCCAAGGCTCTCCTCGCCGCGGCGGCCTGGGCCGCCCGCGCCGACGTCCTCATCTCGATCGGCCTCGAGCCCACCTGGGGCGCGCCCGGGTTCGGCTACATCGAGGCCGGACCCGAGCTGCCCCGCCCGAGAGGGCTGGGGCAGGCGCTGCCCCTGCGCAAGGGGCTCGGTTTCGTCGAGAAGCCCGGGCCCGAGCGGGCCTCGGAGATGGCCCAGCGTGGGGGATACCTCTGGAACACCGGCCTCTTCGCCTGGCGGGCCCGGCTCTTCCTCGACGAGCTCGCGGCCCACGCTCCCCTGGTGGCGCAGGCGCTGCGCTCGGCCCTGGACGTCCAGCCCCAGGGCTGGGATGACTTCGCCCAGGCCTGGGCCAAGGTGCCGAGCGGCGTCGTCGACCGGCTGGTGATGGAGCGGAGCTCCCTGGTTGCGGTCCTCCCGGTCGACCTGCCCTGGAGCGACCTCGGGTCCTTCGTCGACCTTCATCAGGCGGCGGTCGACGCCGGGCTTGGGGATCCAGAAGGGAACGTGGTCCTGGGTGATGCCCTCCTGCTCGGGAGCAGCGGGAGCTACGTGGATGCCGCCGGGGGCCGGCTGGTGGTGGTGGTGGGGGGCGGCGAGCTGGCGGTGATCGACACTGAGGACGCCCTCCTGGTCTGCCCGCTCGCCCGGGTCCAGGAGGTGAACCAGGTGGTCGAGCAGCTGCGCCAGCGGGGTCGGGGCGAGCTGCTCTGACCCGATCCGGTGGGGCGGCCCGCTCGCGGAGCTACCAATACAATGGCGCTGCCCAACTCCAGCGCCGCCCCAGGGAGATGACCGGTGGAACAGTCTGAGATCCGCTTCGGGACCGACGGCTGGCGGGCGGTGGTCGCCGACGACTTCACCTACGCCAACGTGCGCGCGGTGACCCAGGCGGTCGCCCAGTACCTCAAGGACGCTCCCCCCAGGGGGATGGTGGTGGTCGGGCACGACACCCGCTTCTCGGCCGAGCTCTTCGCCAGGGAGGTGGCCCGGGTGCTGGCCGCGAACGGCCGCCCGGTGTTGCTCAGCGATCGTCCGAGCCCGACCCAGGTGTCGGCCTGGCTGGTGGTCGACCGGCGGGCGCTGGGCGGGGTCGTCGTGACCGCCAGCCACAACCCGCCGGAGTTCAACGGCCTCAAGTACAAGCCCGACTACGGCGGGTCGGCCTCGCCCGAGGTAATCACCGAGCTCGAGCGGGAGCTTGATCGGGTGCTGGCGGATGGTTCGATCCGGACGCTCCCCTTCGACGAGGCGATCGCGGGCGGCCTGGTCGAGATGGTCGACCCCCGCCCGTCCTACCGGGCCCAGATCGGTAGGCTGCTCGACCTGGAGCGGATCAGGCAGGCCGGGCTGCACATCCTCCACGATCCCATGTACGGCTCGGGGGCGGGGTACGTCGCTGACCTGCTCGCCGGCGGATCCAGCGAGGTCGCCCAGATCCACGCCGAGCGCAACCCCGGCTTCGGCGGCCTCCATCCCGAGCCGATTCCGCCCAACACCGACGAGGCGGCGGCGGTGCTCAGGGGCGGTGGCTTCGACCTCGGCATCGTCAACGACGGAGATGCCGACCGAGTGGGCATCTTCGACGATCAGGGCAGCTTCATCGACCAGCTCGAGGTGGCGACCCTGCTCCTCTGGCACCTCTGCGAGAACCGCCAGCTCAGGGGCCCGGTGGTGCGCTCGCTGACCATGAGCGGGCGGCTCGACATTCTCGGTGAGCGCTACTCCTGTCCGGTCGAGGAGCTCCCCGTCGGCTTCAAGTACCTGGGCACCCGGATGCGGGAGCTGGACGCCCTCTTCGCGGCCGAGGAGTCAGGCGGGTTCGGTTTCCGCGGCCACATCCCCGAGCGCGACGGGATCCTGAGCGGGCTCTTCTTCGCGGAGATGATCGTGATGGCCGGGATGCCGCTGAGCGCGATCCGGGCACAGGTTGCGGAGCTGGTCGGGCCCCACGCCTACGCCCGCCGCGACCATCGCTTCTCGCGAGAGGAGTATCCCGCGGCCCGGGAGCGGCTCACCGAGCGGATGGGCCAGGCGCCGCCTCAGGAGATCGGATCGGCCCGGGTCACCAGGACCCGCTCCGACGACGGTTACAAGTACTGGCTCGGGGATGACTCCTGGGTTCTGGTCCGGATGTCCGGGACCGAGCCTCTGATGCGGGTCTATGGCGAGTCAACCACCCCGGAGCGGGTCCGCCAGCTCCTCGACGACATCGAGCGCCTGCTCGAGGTGGACGGATCGGGCGGCCATGGCTGACGAGCCCCGCTCGGGAGACGAGCCGGAGCGCAGGGTGGAGAAGCCCTGGGGCTACGAGGTCTGGTTCGCCGTCACCGACCGCTACGCCGGGAAGATCCTCCACGTGCTGGCGGGCCATGCCCTCAGCCTGCAGTACCACGAGCGCAAGGACGAGGCCATCTACCTGCTGGCGGGGGCGATCGAGGTTCAGCTCGACGACGCGGAGGGTGAGCTCCAAACGATCTCGCTCGGGGTCGGGCAGTGTGCCCGGATCCGCCCCGGCCAGCGCCATCGGATGCTGGCTCTGGAGGACTCCGACATCTGCGAGGTGTCGACGCCCGACCTCGACGACGTGGTCCGGCTCGAGGATCGCTACGGACGGGCCGGATCGTCGGGCGGCTGACCGGCAAGGGCGAGAGGGCGCTCTCCAGGGGGGCCGCGCGCGCGACCCGAGATCAGGCTTTCCCCCAACTTCCACAGGTGAACGTGGATAACCCGCTCCCGGTCGAAACCAGGTGAGCAGCCGTCCCCGCGGCGCCGCCGCGCTCCGCCACCAGGCCGAGACCGGTCTCGGCGGAACGGCCCAGGAGAGTCGGCCGGAGCGGCACCTCTCGCCACCCCGGGTCGTCCCCTTCTCCCTGGCGGCGGCGGGGGTATGCGCCCTGTCGGGGATCGGGGTCCTGCCCACCTCGGCGGCGGTCGGCCTCGACGCCGGCGCCCTGCTCTGCTACCTGGTGGCGCTTCGCTCGGGGCTGCCCCGCTGGCCCGAGCTGCCCTGGCGCCGCCTCCAGCTCCTCAACGGGATGCAGCCGGCGCTGCTGCCGACCGCGGCGTTCGTCTCCGCCGCGATCGCCCTCGGCGAGCAGCCGGGCCTGCCCGGGCTGGCGATCATGCCGCCCTGGATCTGGCTCACCCTGACCGTCTGCCCCTGGCTCGAGCTCGCCGAGGAGAGGAGGTCGTCGCTGCGCTGGGGGCCGACCGTACTCGCCTTGCTGGCGATCTCGGTGCCCCTGCCGCTGTTCGTCCTGGCGATGAGCCCGTCCGTCTCCGCCCCGGTCCGGGCCGCCACGGTCGCGCTCGCGGTGCTGGTCCCGACCTGGCGGCTGATCACCCTGACCTACCGCAATCTGAGCCGGGCCTGGCTCAGGTCGGCCACGATCGCGGTCCTGGTGGGGGCGGCCGCGGGAATGTCGGTGCTGCTCCGGGTCGCCGTCCCCTTCCTTCCAGTCGCCCTCCTGCTCGGGTGGTACGGGCTGGCCGGGGTGGTCAGCCAGCGCGACCGCCGCAGCACCGGCGCCTTCGCCGTCTTCGTGGTGCTGGCGGCGATCATGCTGGCGGTGGCCAACCCCCTCTGAGCGAGGCCTCGACCATCGGCCAGCGGGCCTCGACCACCCGCAAAAGGATGTACCGTGGGTGGCCTATGCCAACTGACTCCCTGGGTGGCTGGTGGGACGCGGACGGGCTGCCGCCCCCGGCCTGAGCGGCCGGCCCTAGCTCCGTCGCCCGGGCGAAGCCTATCCCCTGGCTCCGCCCACCCGAACTCCAATCAGAAGTCCAAGGAGGCTCCCATGGCCACCACCATCTCCCAGTCTGAGCTCAGCGCCCGCGCTGTCGCGGGCGATCTCGCGAAGGACTGGCGCGAGCGTGACCGCCGCTCGGTGGCGTCGGTCTGGTCCCGCTACACCGACCTGGTCGTCAGCTCCGCCGAGGGCTCATACCTGATCGACGTCGAGGGCCGCCGCTACCTCGACTTCGCCTGCGGCATCGCCGTGACCAGCCTCGGCCACCGCCACCCCGACGTCACCGAGGCGGTCCACCGCCAGATCGACCGGTACTGGCACACCAGCATCGTCACCCAGAGCGTGGTCATGACCGAGGCCGCCGAGCGCGTCGCCGCGATCTGTCCAGATCCGCTCGACGTCGTCTTCTTCGCCAACTCCGGGGCCGAGGTCGTCGAGGGCGCCCTCAAGCTGGCCCGGCGCTCGACCGGGCGCCAGGGGATCATCGCCTTCCGTGGCGCCTTCCACGGCCGCACCTACGGCGCCCTGAGCGTGACCAGCAGCAAGGCCCTCTACCGGTCCAGGTACGGGCCCCTGCTCCCGGGAGTCCAGATCACGCCCTATCCCTACTGCTTCCGGACCTGCGACCACGCTCCGGGGGCTCCCTGCCCGATCGCGGCGGGGGAGGAGCTGGAGCAGCTCTTCCACCGCGTGCTGCCCGCCAAGGAGGTGGCCGCCATCCTGGTGGAGCCGATCCAGGGAGAGGGCGGCTACGTGGTCCCGCCGCCGGGATTCCTCGCCACCCTGCGCCGGATCTGCGACGAGCACGGGATCCTCCTGATCTGCGATGAGATCCAGACCGGCGTCGCCCGGACTGGAAGCTGGCTCGCCGTCGACCAGGAGCAGGTGGTCCCCGACATCGTCACCCTGGCCAAGGCCCTGGGGAGCGGGCTCCCGGTCGGCGCGATCGTCTCCAGCCACCGCCTGATGGACGCCTGGGAGTCGGGCAGCCATGGCAGCACCTTTGGAGGCAACCCGGTCTCCGGTGCCGCGGTGATCGCCACCCTGAAGGTGATCGAGCGCGACCACCTCATCGAACGGGCACGTGAGCTGGGCCGGATCATGTCGGCCCGGATCGAGGGCTGGCAGCGGGCCGGTCACGGGCCTGCCGACCTCCGCGGCCGGGGCGCCATGGTCGGGATGGAGTTCATGGACGAGAGGGGTCGGCCCGACGCGGATCGTGTCACCGAGATCAAGCACCTGGCCCTGGAGGCAGGGCTGGTCATCCTCTCCTGCGGGGTGGACGACAACGTGATCCGGCTCCTGCCCCCCTTGACCGTCAGCGACAAGGAGCTCGACGACGGACTGGAGATCCTCGAGCAGGCGGTCGTGAAGACGGGGCCTGCCCAGTGACCTCAGCCGAAGCCACCCCGGCTCGCACCTTCGGCAACCTCATCGCCGGTGAGTGGGGCGAGGCGGAGGGAGGATTGACTTTCGAGTCCATCAACCCGGCCCACCGCTACCAGGTGCTGGGACACTTCGCCCGCGGCACCGCCAAGGACATCGACCGGGCGGTCGGGTCCGCCAGGACGGCCCAGCCCGGGTGGGCCCGGACCCCGATGCCGGCTCGGGCCGAGATCCTGGCCCGGGCGGGCCGGCTCCTCGAGGAGCGCAAGGAGGAGCTGGCCCAGCTGATGACCCGAGAGATGGGCAAGGTGCTCACCGAGGCCCGGGGCGATGTCCAGGAGGGCATCGACATGGCCAAGTACATGGCCGGCCAGGGCCGCAACCCGATCGGCGAGGTCGTCCCCAGTGAACTCCGCGACAAGCGGGCCTTCGCCGAGCGGGTCCCGATCGGGGTCGTCGGCTGCATCACCCCTTGGAACTTTCCGATGGCGATCCCCTGCTGGAAGCTGATGCCCGCCCTGCTGGCCGGCAACGCGGTTGTCTTCAAGCCTGCTGAGGACACCCCCCTGGTCGCGATCCGGCTGGCCGAGATCCTCACCGAGGCGGGCCTGCCCAAGGGGGTCCTGGGCCTGGTGACGGGGCTGGGGGAGGAGGCGGGGGCGGCCCTGGTCGAGCATCCCGGGGTGCGGGCGATCTCCTTCACCGGCTCGGTCGCGGTGGGACAGCAGATCGCGGCGACCTGCGGCCGGCTGGGCAAGCGTGTCTCGCTCGAGCTCGGGGGCAAGAACGCGATGCTGGTCGGCGCCGATGCCGACCTCGACCTGGCGCTCGAGGGCGCTGTCTGGGGTGCGTTCGGCACGACCGGCCAGCGCTGCACCGCGACGTCTCGCTTCATCGTCGAGGAGGGGGCGCTCCAGGACTTCACCGACCGCCTGGTGAAGCGGGTCGAGGCGCTGCGGCTCGGGGACGGCCTCGATCCCGAGACCGACGTCGGGCCGGTCATCAACGAGGTTCAGCTGCGGCGGATCCACGGCTATACCGAGGTCGGCCGCCAGGAGTCGGCCCGGCTCCTGACCGGCGGCGAGGTCGCCAGCGGGGGAGGGCTGGACGAGGGGAACTTCTACCAGCCGACGATCTTCGCCGACGTCCGCGACGACATGCGGATCGCCCAGGAGGAGATCTTCGGGCCGACGGCGGTGATCATCCCGGTCAGGGATCTGGGGCGCGCGATCGAGGTCGCCAACGGCACCAACTACGGGCTCTCGGTCGCCATCTACACCAAGGACATCAACCAGGCGCTCCAGGCGGTCGACCGGCTCGAGGCGGGCATCGTCTACGTCAACGCCCCCACCATCGGAGCCGAGATCCAGCTTCCCTTCGGCGGAACCAAGTCGACCGGAAACGGCCACCGGGCCGCCGGGACCACCTCGCTCGAAGAGTTCACCGAGTGGAAGACGGTCTACATCGACTACTCGGGCCGGCTCCAGAGAGCCCAGATCGACACTGACGCCAGCTGAGCCCAGGGTGCTCGATTTCAGCCTCGGCGCCGACCTGATCCAGTTCCAGGAGATGATCCGGGACTTCTCCAAGCGGGAGCTGGCCCCCGGGGTGGCGCGCAGGGACCGCGAGGCTGACCCCGACCCCGAGCTCTTCGCCAAGCTGGCCAGCGTTGGCATCCCCGGGGTGGTGACCCCGCGCCGGTACGGGGGCGCCGGGCTCGACTGGATCGCCCTTGGTCTCGCCTGCGAGGAGCTGGAGTACGTCGACGCCTCCTGCCGGACCGCGCTCTCGGTGCATGCCGGACTCTGCATGACCGGGATCTACCAGTGGGGGACCGAGGAGCAGCGCCAGCGGCTGCTCCGGCCGCTGGCGGAGGGCCGCCGCCAGGGCTGCTTCGCGCTCACCGAGCCCGACGCCGGCAGCGACGTGCGCGCCCTGCGCACCAGCGCCATCCGGGAGGGGGACCAGTACCGGCTCCGAGGTCAGAAGGTCTGGATCTCGATGGGGGACTTCGCCGACACCCTGCTCGTCTTCGCCACCGTCGACCAGGACAAGGGCCTTGGGGGGATCACCGCGTTCGCCGTCGACCGGGAGCTGGCCGGCAAGGGACTGCGCACCGAGCCGATCCACGACAAGTACGGCCTCCGCGCCAGTGACACTGCGATCGTGTTCCTCGACGACGCCCTGGTCCCTGAGGGGAACCGGATCGGCCAGGAGGGCGACGGCTTCAAGGTGGCGATGAGCTGTCTCGACAGCGGGCGCTACTGCGTCGCCAGCGGTGCCGCCGGGACCATCCGCGCCTGCCTCGATCTCAGCGTCGCCTACGCCCGGGCCCGGACCGTCCAGGGCCAGGAGATCGGCCGGCTCCAGCTGGTCCAGCAGATGATCGCCGGGATGCAGCGGGACTACGACATCGGGCGTCTGCTCTGGATGCAGGCCGGCTGGCTTAAGAACCAGGGCCAGCGCAGCTCGCGCGAGTCGGCCCTCGCCAAGTGGGTCAACTCGGAGCGGGCCAACCGCGCCGCCGACGACGCCCTCCAGGTCCACGGGGCGACCGGCTTCAGCGAGGAGTGTCCCGCCGGTCGCTACCTCCGCAACAGCCGGGCCACCCTGATCTACGAGGGAACCCGGGAAGTCCAGACCCAGCTGGCGGCCGAGTACGCCCTCGGGTACCGCGAGGACCGTCCCACCAGCCATCCTCTGCCCGCCTGGCCCGATGAGGGTGATGGGTCGGCCGGGGAGGGGAGGCCGCCCGGCTGAGCCTCACAGCCGCTCCGACCCAACCCCTGCCCGAGGCGCTCCTGGCCGGGTGGCAGGAGCACTGGCTCGACCGGCCCCAGGGCCGGCTCCGCTACGTGACCGCCGGGAGCGGCCGCCCACTCGTGCTCTGCCACGGCTTCATCGGGTCGGCAGAGAACTTCGAGACCTGGGTCCCCCGGCTGGCCCG
>DATDII010000180.1:0-9293 GCA_036521135.1 Candidatus Dormiibacterota bacterium
GTTCTGGGCGTCGAAGCAGTACCAGGGCCGGCCCCGGCGGCAGGAGCGGCAGGTTCCGCAGACGGCACGCCAGTTGAGGATGACGTAGTCGCCCGGGGCGACCGCCTCGACCCCCTCTCCAACCGCCTCGACATGGCCGGCCGCCTCGTGACCGAGGAGGTAGGGGAAGTCCTGACCGAATACCCCTTCGCGGTAATGGAGGTCGGTGTGGCAAACCCCACAGGCCTTGACCGCGACCAGGGCCTCGCCCGGGCCCGGATCGGGCACCGTCAACGTCTCAACTGTCACCGCAGCACCCGGGCTGGCGGCGACGATCGCGCGAACCTCCTGGCTCATCCTCTACCCCACAGTGAACGCCGGCCGAAGCTGGCGGCCGATCGCCTAAAGTATCCTGCGGCCGCCTAGTCCTGAGGGGATCCTGGTCGTCAGTACAGCGTGGGTGAGCGTTCCATGCAATGCCCCATTTTTGCCCGTTTGATCTTGTCGCGAAGCCGCTGCAAGCCTATTGTCGCGTACCGACGGTTCCGGGGACGTCTGGCCGCTGCTACCCCCGGCCGATGGCGGCCGCCCAACGGCTCATGAACCGGACGCACGATCCGAACCCAGGCGGCTGGGTCCCAACCGAAGTACGCCATGCACCGCGCGGCGGCGGTGTGCAGCGCAAGCGTCGCCACCATGACCCAGGTCGTCATGTCCTGGATCGAGATGCCCAACGGCACGGCATAGGGCGTCTGCTCGTCGTACTGGTCCAGTGCCGGTAGGAACATCGTGAAGGCGTGCGCCTGCGTGTGGATGAACGACGAGGTGAACCAGTAGACCGTCTTGCCCATGTTGCCATCGCCGACGGCGGCAAGCACTCCTTCGGCCAGCTTGATCTCGGAGGGCGGCGGGCTGTCTTGCCCGCCGTCGGCAAGCCAGTAGCGGCGCTGCCCGTGGCGCTGGTCCCGCTTACGGCGTTCGTAGCCGTGCGCCTCGGCCCACACCAGGTACCGGTGACGCGTGCGCGCGAGGGCCTCCCACGCGGTGGGTAGGTCATTCTTGTCGACGCCGTTGAGTTGCTCGCGCACCGATTCAAGTTCGAGGTTCCAGCCCCTGCGCAGGCGCTCGCGCAGCGTGATCGATGGATCGAGCACGTAGTAGTTGACGCCTGCGGCAACGACGATCGGACGCAGCAACGAGACGGTTGCGAGCGCGACGTTCTCCGCTTCCATGCAGGCCGCTACGCCACCCAAGTGGTCAATGGCTGCGACGAGGTTGTGGTGGGCTCGCACCTGGATATGTACCACGGGATCAGCAATCTGATCGTCGGCGAAGGCGCCCTCCTGCGCGTGCTCTGCCTCGGCGCGACTCTCGGGTACATCGACCTCCCCGTCACGCAGGTAATCGTTGAGCAAGTTGACGATGACACGAATATCGTCCGCAAGCTCCACGAACTCCGGTGGCACCCGGACCGTCGATCGGCGCTGAGACACGGACAGAGCGTAATGAGCTGCGGAGCGTCGCCGGGGACTCCGAACGCGTCGGGCAGCCAATTCACCAGGGCGCTAGGCCACCCGGTTGGACACTTGGATCGCTGCCAGCGGTGCTCGGGGTGAGGTTTGGCGGCCATCCCGCAGAGTGGACCCAATGATCGAAGTTCAAACTGGTGCCGCCAGCAGGATTCGAACCTGCGACCCTGGGCTTAAAAGGCCCCTGCGCTACCACTGCGCCATGGCGGCTCGGATGCAGCCTACTGCCTAGCGGGCTTGAACGCCCCGGCCGGAGGCGGCCTAACCGTCACCGGCTAGCAACTTGCGATCGAGTCCATCCGTGCCCGGATATAGCGGCGCTCGGCCGGATTGAGGGTCAGCTCAAGAGCCCGCTCCCAAGCCGACCGCGCCTCCTCGGTCCGACCAAGCTCGGTCAGCAGTTCCGCTCGCGTGCTGTGAAGCAGGTGGTAGCGCCCCAACTCGGGAATGACCCCATCGGCCTCGTGCAGCGCCACCTCGGCCCCGGCCACATGCCAGAGTGCCACCGCCCGGTTGAGCCGCACGACCGGCGATGGCTGCAGCCCCAGGAGCCGGTCGTAGAGGCGGAGAAGCATCAGCCAGTCGGTGGCCGCCCAGCTGGGCGCGAGGGCGTGACACGAGGCGATCGCGGCCTGGAGCTGATAGGGGCCAGGATTCCCGAGCTTCGCAGCTCGCTCTAGTAGCTCTGTCGCCTCGCGGATCCCGAGCTGGTCCCAGGTGGACCTGTCCTGGTCGGCGAGGAGCACAAGGGCGCCGTCCGGGGCGAAGCGTCCCGCCGACCGGGCCAGCTGCAGCTTGAAGAGGGCCAGCAACCCCAAGAGCTCGGGATCGGCCGGGAGGACCTGGACCGCAAGACCAGCCAGCCAGGTGGCGTCCTCAGCCAGCGAGCGGTCCTGACCCCCCTCCCAGGTGCTGGCCAGGTAACCCTCGTTGAACATCAGGTAGAGCACGGCGAGCACCTCAGCAAGGCGCTCGGCGAGCGCGCCCGGCGTCGGCAGCCGCAAAGGGATGCCCGCATTGACGATCTTGCGCTTGGCTCTGGTGATCCGCTGGGCCACCCCCGCCTCGGAGATCAGGAAGGCCCTAGCGATCTGAGCGGTGGTCAGGCCGGCCACCACCCGCAGCGTGAGGGCGACCTGGGCGTCCCGGGAGAGCGCCGGGTGGCAGCAGGCGAACATGAGCTGGAGCCGGTCGTCGCCGTCCTCCGCCACCGGGGCCATGGCGGCCGCCGCCTTGGTCTGGAAGCGCTGATCCCGCCGGAGCCGATCGAGAAGTCGGCGCTCGGCGACCCTCTGCAACCAGGCGCCGGGCTGCGAGGGAATCCCCCGTTCCGGCCAGACCCGGATGGCCGTCACGAAGGCCTCCTGGGCGCAGTCCTCCGCCAGCTCGAAGTTGCCGTACCGGCGAGTCAGCGAGGCGGTCACCCGCCCCGCCTCCTCGCGGAAGACCTGCCCGAGCAGGCCCTGGACCGCGTCTGCCGGCGCGGCTAGTCTTCCCAGATCGGTCGGATCTCCACGACCGGACTGGCGGGCCAGCTCTTGGCCATCTCCAGGGCCGCGTTCAGGTCGGGCACCTGGACCACGGCGTAGCCGGCGATCGACTCCTTGGTCTCGGCAAACGGCCCGTCCGAGATGGAGGGAGCCGACCCACCAAAGCGGACCGTTGTGGCGCTGGACGATGGCTTGAGCCTCTCCCCGCCCACGATCGCGCCCGACTGGCTGTACTTCTCCCACCAGCCGCCGACCTGCTGCATCACCTTGGCCTGCTCCGCCTCGCCCGCCTCCTCCTCGCCGACGAACATCATCAGGTAGCGCATCACGCCTCCTCTGCCTGGGCTCGGGGCGTCTGGCCCCGTCTCTGTATACGACGAACCGGGACCGACAAATCTCGACAGTGGGACCGAGACCGTAGTCAGAACCTTCCCTGGAACCGGGGGCTCCTCTGGCGCGCAGGTAGAATCGAACTAATTGGGAAGGCGCCGCCGGTGATCGAGGGCGCGTTTGCCGCGGGGGTGAGATGAGCCAGAACGGACATATCCAGACCGGGACCGCCCGGGTCAAGCGCGGCCTGGCGGAGATGCTCAAGGGTGGAGTGATCATGGACGTGGTCACCCCGGAGCACGCCGCCATCGCGCAGGAGTCAGGCGCCGTGGCGGTGATGGCGCTGGAGCGGGTGCCCGCCGACATCCGAGCCCAGGGTGGGGTGGCCCGGATGAGCGATCCCCAATTGATCAAGTCGATCATGGCCTCGGTCTCGATCCCGGTGATGGCGAAGTGCCGCATCGGCCACTTCGTCGAGGCTCAGATCCTGGAGGCGCTGGGGGTCGACTACATCGACGAGTCGGAGGTTCTGACCCCGGCCGACGAGGAGCACCACGTCGACAAGTGGCACTTCAAGGTGCCCTTCGTCTGTGGCGCGCGCGATCTGGGTGAGGCGTTGCGCCGGATCTCGGAGGGTGCCGCCATGATCCGGACCAAGGGCGAGGCCGGGACCGGTGACGTGGTCGAAGCGGTCCGCCACATGCGCGCGGTCAGCAAGGGGATCCGCCGGCTCCAGTCGCTCCGCCCGGACGAGCTCCCATCCGCCGCCAAGGAGCTGGGAGCATCCCTGGAGCTGGTTAGAGAGACGGCCGAGCTGGGCCGGCTCCCGGTCGTGAACTTCTCCGCGGGCGGCCTGGCGACCCCGGCCGACGCCGCCCTGATGATGCAGCTCGGTTGCGACGGCAACTTCGTCGGCAGCGGCATCTTCAAGAGCGGCGATCCCCTGCGCCGGGCCACCGCCATCGTCGCCGCCACCACCTACTTCGACAAGCCCGACGTCCTGGCCGAGATCAGCGAAGACCTGGGCGAGCCGATGGTTGGGATCGGGGTCGCGAGCCTGCCCCGAGAAGAGCTCCTGGCCGGCCGGGGCGTCTGACCCGACCTTCTCTTCGGATGGCTGGTCCTGCCGTAGGCGTCCTCGCCCTCCAGGGGGATGTCCGCGAACACCTCGCCCTGCTCCAGAGCTGCGGTGCCAGCGCCCGCCCAGTCAGGCTCCCGGGCGAGCTCAAGGGGCTGCAGGGCCTGGTCATGCCCGGCGGCGAGAGCACGACCATGAGCCGCCTGATCGAGCGCTTCCGCCTGCTCCAGCCGCTTGAGGAGGCCTTTGCCAGCGGGACCGCCTGCCTGGCCACCTGCGCCGGGACGATCCTCGCGGCGAGGGAGATCCGGGACGGCCTGGCCGGTCAGGTCCAGCTCGGGATCCTGGACATCGTCGTTCGCCGCAACGCCTTCGGGCGCCAGCTCGACTCGGGCGAGATCGAACTCCGCGTTGCTGAGATCGGCCCCGACCCCCTCCGGGTCGCCCTGATCCGCGCCCCCGCGATCGAAGAGGTCGGTCCCGAAGTCGAGGTGCTGGCCAGCTACCAGGGGCAGCCGGCCGCAGTCCGGCAAGGCCGCCATCTGGGCCTGACCTTCCACCCTGAGATCACCGGCGATCCCCGCCTCCATCAGCTCTTCCTGGCCCAGCTCTAGGGCGCCAGTCCCGGCCCCGGCCGAGAGCCGAAGGCGGACCGGCAGCAGTGGAGCGGTCACATTTCTCGTTCCGGCGCGGCAAACTGTGGGTATGCACGTCCGCTCCGCCAGCTACCGCGACCTGAGCCAGGTAGACGAGCTCTACCGGGCCAGCCTCGCCCTGGAGCAGGAGTTCGACCAGCGGCTCCAGAGCGAGGGGCCGCAGAGCCCGGTCCCGGGCCAGGCCCTGGCCCGGGCCTGGTCGATCCTGACCCGCAGCCTCTCGGCGCTGATGCCGCTTGCCGACATGGGCGACCAGCTCTATGTCGCCGAGGGCGACGGCCGGATCGTCGGCTTCGTCCAGGCCGAGCCGGCTCCCGGCAAGCGGGCCTGGCGGATCCTCAACCTCTGCCTGGCCCACTCCGCCGAGGGCCACTTCGCCGGGGTGCCCCTGCTCCAGCACCTGGTCAACGAGGGTCTGGAGCGCGGGGTGACCCGGTTCCTGGTGCGGATTCCCGAGGACCACCCTCTCCAGGCGATGTTCCGGGAGCAGGGTTTCCAGCCGTTCGCCTCCGAGCAGATCCGCTTCCGCGAGCTGCCCAAGCCGCCCGACCACCACGCCGAGCCCTGGGTCCCCGCCAGCGCCGACGACCTGGGCGGCGTCTACCTGCTCTACCTCCGGACCGCGCCCCACGCCGTGGCCGCGGTGGAGGCGCCCAACCTTACCCAGTGGAAGTCGACCTTCCAGCTGGGCTGGCTCGGCCGCCTCGGAAGCCGGACCGGGGACTCCCGCCACCTGGTCATCCGCCAGAACGGGGCCATCGTGGCCTGGGCCGGGGTGCGCCTGCCGGCAAGGGCCCGGCCGAGCCTGATCAGCCTGATGCTCGACCCCCAGGAGAGCCAGCTCGCGGTCGAGGCGCTCCACAGCCTCCTCGGCCAGGTTCCCCCGGGGCCGACCCTGTGCCTGCTCCGCCACTACGACGCCGAGCTCCACCGGGCCGTCGCCGCCCGCGGCTTCGAGCCGGTCGCGACCCAGCTGCTGATGGCAAGGGACCTGCCGCTCAAGCTCCGGGCGCGCCATCTGGCCGACCAGAAGAAGGCGATCCTGGCGGGCGCGCTCCCGGTGGTGCAGGCCCGGTCCCGGTCGGACGCGACACCCTGAGCGGAAGTCCAACCCTGGCTCGGCTTGCGCTATATTCGACGGGTGATAGCAGGCAGGCTGGGGTCCTCTCGCCTTCCAGCCGCCGCGTCCGCCCCAAGAGGGGACGGGAGCTAGGCCGCGTCTCACTCTGCCGCGAGCTGCGCAGCTTCGCTGGTCGACGGGAGGTTAGGGTCTGACGGCCGCTGACCCCGCCTTCGGGCCCTCCTTCCCCGAAGAGCTTGAGCTCCTGATCAGCACCCTCCCCGGGCACCTGTACCGGGCGGTCAGCGAGCTCCCCGACGACTACGGCGACCTCCTTGAGATCGTCCTCGACCTGGGCCGGGAGCCGGAGGCGCGCTTCGAGGGCCGGGAGGTCATCCTCAGCCCGGCCCCGGTAAGCCTGGAGGACATCGCCTACGTGGCCGACCGGGTCGGCGACTTCGGCGGGGACAACCGGGCCGGAATCGCCCGGACCCTGCACCGGATCAGCGCCATCCGCAACCGGGCCGGCGAGATCGTCGGTCTGACCTGCCGGGTGGGCCGGGCGGTGACCGGCCGGGTCGAGATCATCCGTGACATCGTCATCGGCGGCCAGAGCCTGCTCCTGCTTGGCAAGCCCGGGGTCGGCAAGACCACCATGCTCCGCGAGGTGGCCCGGATCCTGGCCGACGAGAGCCGCAAGCGGGTGGTGGTCGTCGACACCAGCAACGAGATCGCCGGTGACGGCGACATCCCCCATCCTGGGATCGGTCGGGCGCGCCGGATGCAGGTTGCCCGGCCCGAGCTCCAGCACGCGGTCATGATCGAGGCGGTCGAGAACCACATGCCCGAGGTGATCGTGATCGACGAGATCGGCACCGAGCTGGAGGCGGCGGCGGCCAGGACCATCGCCGAGCGGGGGGTGCAGCTGGTCGGGACCGCCCATGGCAACACCCTCGACAACCTGCTGGTCAACCCGACCCTCAACGACCTTCTCGGCGGGATCCAGTCGGTCACCCTCTCCGACGAGGAGGCGCGCCGGCGGGGGACCCAGAAGTCGGTGCTGGAGCGCAAGGCGCCGCCGACCTTCGACACCCTGGTCGAGATCATCGACCGGCACCGGGTCACCATCCACCTCCCCTTGGCCGACGTCGTCGACGACGCCTTGCGGGGCCGGCCCCGGCCGGCCCAGATGCGCGAGTCCCACGAGGGCCGCGGCGTCACCACCAGGCTGGTCGAACCCCCGCCCTTCGACGATCGCGGTTCCCGGGAGCTGTTCGGCGAGGAGCTCTCAGGGTCGCGGCCGCGGCGGCCGATGACCCTGGCCGACCTCTCGGAGGGCCATTCCGCCGGGCACCCGGGGGCGGCGACGGCCCTCTTCCCCTACGGGGTCTCCCGGGTCCACCTGGAGCAGGCCATCCGGGAGCTCAAGGTGCCGGTCCGGATCCAGCACCACGTCGACGATGCCGACCTGGTGGTCACCCTCAAGAACTACTATCGCCGCCGCGACTCGCCGCTGCGGGCGGCGGAGACCGAGGGGATCCCGATCTCGATCCTGCGCAGCAACACGGTGGCCCAGGTGCGTGCCTTCCTGGCCCGGCTCTACAACCTCGAGCCGGGCGACCTCACCGACGAGGCCCTGCGCGAGGCGCGGGAGGGGATCGAGCGGGCCCGCCAGGGGACCTCGGTCGAGCTCTCGCCCCAGAACGCCTACATCCGGCGGATGCAGCACCAGCTGGTGGAGCAGAGCGAGCTGGTCGCGAGGAGCACCGGCAAGGAGCCCCGGCGCCGGCTGCGGATCTACCCGGCCAGCGAAGCCTCCTAGGCCAGCCTTGGCTGGCTTCTTCGTGACCGTGGAGGGGATCGACGGCTCCGGCAAGAGCACCCAGGCCCGCCTCCTCGCAGAGCGCCTGCGCCAGGAGGGCGAGACGGTCATCGAGGTCCGCGACCCGGGCACGACCGCGCTCGGCGAGCGGGTCCGCGGCGTGCTGCTCGACCGCTCCCCAGACCAGGCCCCGTCCGCCTTCGCCGAGGTCGCCCTCTTCCTGGCGGCCCGGGTGCAGCTACTTCAGGAGGTGATCGAGCCGGCCCTGGAGCAGGCCGAGGTCGTGGTCTGCGACCGCTACCTGGACTCGACCCTCGCCTACCAGGGCTACGGCCGGGGCCTCGACCCCGACCGGCTCCTCGAGCTGCACCGGCTGGCCGGGGCCGACAGGATGCCCGACCTCACCCTGGTCTTCGACCTCGAGGTCGAGGCGGCTCGGCGCCGGGGCTCCCCCGAGCTGCCCCTGGACCGGATGGAGTCGGAGCCGACCACCTACCATGAGCGGGTCCGCCAGGGATACCGAGCATTGGCGCTTCGATTCCCAGAGCGGGTCGTCGTGCTCTCCGCCAAGCCGGCCCCGGACGAGGTCGCGGCGGCGTGCTGGCGGGTGGTGAGCGACCGGGTCACGGCGAGGAGGAACGCTTGAAGCTGGTGGTTGCGATCGTGCACGAGCAGGACACCACGCGGGCCATCGAGGTGCTCGGCGGGCGCGGCTTCGGGGTGACCCGGCTGATCAGCGAGGGCGGGTTCCTGCAACGCCGCAACTCGCTGCTCCTGCTCGGGGTGGACGACAACCTGGTCGACGAGGTGATCACCACCTTGAGCTCGGTCTGCAAGCCACGGCATGAGCAGCTCGGCAACGGCGGGGCGGGCGTCGACACCGGCGAGGCGGACGTCGAGGTCGAGGTCGGACGGGCCACCGTTTTCGTGCTCGAGCTGGGCCGGGTCGAGCGGCTCTAGCCGACAGTCGAGCCCGGCTCCGAACGGGTCCTATACTGCCGCGATGGTGATCTTCCGGGGACGGCCGTCGAGCCCCGGGGAGCCGCCGGGCAGCGGGGCTGTGGCAGCCGGGCAGCGCCCGTCAGGCCCAGCCGACCGGCCCGGTGCGGGGCGCCCGGCCCGGCGCATTCTGGATCGGCGACCGCGGTGAGCGGCCAGCTCCGGCCCCGGGCCCGGCGGCGCAGGCAGGTGCCGTCCAGGACGGCCATCCTGGCCCTGGTCGCCCTGGCCGGCGCCCTCGCCTACCGGGACAACCTGGTGTGGGTCTTCGTGGTCATCTACGCGGCCGTCCTGGTGGTCCTCTTGGCGGCCGCCTGGAGCTGGTGGTGCGGCCGCCACCTCCACCTCTT
>DATDII010000181.1:0-4968 GCA_036521135.1 Candidatus Dormiibacterota bacterium
CGAGCTGGGGACGGGCATCGCCGGCCTCCCTTCCCGGGGGCTGCTGGCCCCGTACCCTTCAGCCGGGCGATCCTCGGCCAGGCCGGCAAGGCGGGCCGCCCGGCCTGCGCGAACCCCGGCGGCGAAGGCAGCCGCCATCGCGACCGGATCCCTCGCGTGGGCGATCCCGGTGTTGACCAGCACGCCGGCTGCGCCCCACTCCATGACCTTGGTCGCGTCCCCAGGGGAGCCCAGGCCGGCATCGACGATCACCGGGACCGGGCAGCGGTCGATGATCGCCCGGATGTTGTGGGGATTGAGCACTCCCAGGGTCGACCCGATCGGAGCCGCCCCCGGCATGACGGCGGCCGCACCCGCCTCGGCTAGCCGCAGCGCGAGGGCCACGTCGTCGCTGGCGTAGGGCATGACCGTGAAGCCGTCGGCGACGAGCTCCCTCGTCGCCTCAACCGTCGCCAGGGGGTCCGGGAGGAGCGTCTCCGGATCGCCGACCACCTCGACCTTGATGAAGTCGGAGAGGCCGGCGGCCCGGGCTAGGCGGCCGAGCCGGACCGCTTCCGCGGCGGTCTCGGCCCCGGCCGTGTTGGGCAGGACTGTGTAGGCGCTCAACTCGACCGCCTCCAGCTCGGAGCGGCGGTCGCCGTCGAGGTGGAGCCGGCGCACCGCGACCGTGATCATCTCCGCCCCGGAGGCCGCGATCGCAGCTGCGAGCACCTCCGGGCTCGGGAACTTGCCGGTGCCGTGGATCAGCCGGGAGACGAGCTCCACCGAACCGAGTCGCAGTCTGTCCTCAGCCATCTCAGCTACCTCCGCCCACCAGGTGGACCACCTCGAGTTGGTCGCCGTCCTCGACCGCCGCCTGGTCCAGCTCCACACCCGGGACGATCTCCCCGTTGCGCTCGACCACCACCCCCGCCCGGCCCACCTCGAGGAGGTCGAGCAGGTGACCGAGCGAGCTCGGCTGAGGCGACTTGCGGGACTCTCCGTTGACCCAGATGCGCACCCAGGGGCTGGCGGCCGCGATCTCTGCCCTCAGGTCCTTGGCGACGCGCCCCGGGTCGGGGGCTCGACAGAACGCCCGGACCACACCCACGATGTCCGCTCCGGCCCCGACCGCGATGCCGGCAGTTCCCGGTCCAAGGCCACCGATCGCCACCACCGGGACCCGCGAGCGCAGTGCGGCCGCGCTGACATGACCGTACCCGACCGCAATCCGTCCCGGCTTGGTCGGCGTGGCGTGCACCGGCCCAGCCGAGATGTAGTCCACCGGCTGGTCAGCCGACCGCGCCACCTGGCCGACCGCATGGGTTGAGAGACCGATCAGCAGTTCGGGACCGACCTGGGAGCGGGCCAACGCCGGGTCCAAGTCGGACTGGCCGAGGTGGACGCCGTCGGCATCGACCGCCTGAGCCAGATCGACATGGTCGTCCACCAAGAACAGAGCGCCGCCCGCCTGGGCCGCCTCGCGGCAGGCCATGGCCAAGCCGTAGAGGTCATCGGGAGCCACCCCCTTTCGCCTGAGCTGGACCATGTCCACCCCGGCGGCGACGCACCCCGCGATCAGCCGCGGCAACTCGGCTGCCGGTGTCTCGTCGTCGGTGATCAGGTAGAGCCGGGCATCGCCGAGCCGCTCACGCCGGGCCCGGCCGACCGGGGTCCGAGCCGGCCCCACCGTGGCCTGTGACATGCCTCAATTGTATTCGGGGTCAACCTCGACACCGGCCGAGAGGAACTCCCGGGGGACACGGCCGCGCAGCCCTGTCGTCACCTCGTAGTTGATCGTGCCGAGCCTCTGGGCGACCACCTCGGCGCTGATCCGGGCCGACCCGTCCACCCCGATCAGGGTGGCGATGTCACCGGCCTGCACCTGGGGGTCGTCGCTGGCGTCGACCATGCTCAGGTCCATGCACGAGGTCCCGAGTAAGGCCCGCTCCTGGCCGCCGATCAGCACCGTGCCCCAGCCCTGGGGGCTGCGCCTGAAGCCATCGGCATAGCCGACCGGAAGGGTGGCGACCAGCATCGGGCGGTCGGCCCGGAAGCCGTCGCCGTAGCCAACGCTCATCCCTGCCGAGATCTCGTGCACCTGGGCGACCTGGGTCCGAAAGCTGAGTACCGGCTCGCGGCAGCGCCCGTCCGGGGTCTGTAGCCCGAGCAGCTCCAGCCCGCAGCGGACCAGGTCGAGCCTGGCCTCGGGAACTGTCCGCCAGGCGGCGCTGTTGGCGGCATGGCGAAGTCGGAAACGGTGACCGGCCGCCTCGGCGGCGTCGAGCGCCACCTGGAAGCGGGCCAGCTGGGCCCGGGTCGTCTCGGCGGCGGCGCCGTCGCTGAAGTGGGTGTAGCAGCCCTCCAACTCCACGTGCTGGTGGCGCCGGGCGGCCTCGACGAAGGCCGCCGTCCGCTCTGGCAGGATGCCGAGGCGGTTCATCCCGGTCTCGATCTTGAGGTGCGCCGAGGCCGGCCGGCCCTGCTCCGCGCCGGCCTGGTCGAGGGCGGCGAGGACCTGCTCGTCGAAGACGGTCACCGCCAGCCGCCCTCCGACCGCGGCCGGGACCTGCTCCGGCGGGGTGTACCCGAAGACCAGGATCGGCGCCGCAATGCCGTCGTGGCGAAGCTCGAGCGCCTCAGCCACGGTCGCGGTGGCGACCCAGCTAGCCCCCCGACCGAGGGCCACCCGCGCCACCCCGACCGCCCCGTGACCGTAGGCACCGGCCTTGACCACCGCCATCAGGGGAGTCCCTGCCAGCTCGGACACAACCGCGGCCACGTTGCGGCCGAGGGCGTCCTGGTCGATCTCAATCCAGGTCGGCCGCCGCGGCGAGCGAAAGCGGTCGGCGGGCGCGTCCTCGACAGTCACCCTGCCGTCCTGGACCCTTCCGCCTCGCGCTGGCGGCGGACCGCCTCCTGGGTCTCCACCAAGGCGTCGGCCACCTCCCCGGCCAGGACACCGGCGCGGCCCCGGAGGTGGGAGATCCGGGTGCCGGCCTCACCGTGGAGGAAGACGCCGGTCCGGGACGCCTGGTAGGGGTCAAGTCCCTGGGCCAGGAGCGCCCCGATCAGTCCCGCCAGGACGTCGCCGGTGCCCCCGGTCGCCAGGACCGGCGTCGCGTGCCCGTCGACCCAGCTTCTCCCATCGGGGCCGGCCACGACCGTGCCGGCACCCTTGAGGACGATCACAGAGCGCAGCTCTCGGGCGAGCTCTAGAGCAGCGCCAAGCCGGTCCCGCTCGATCGTCGAGACGTCAACCCCGGCCAGACGAGACGCCTCGAGCGGGTGCGGGGTGAGCACGCTGCCCCCCGGGATCGCGCGTTTCAGCTGCGGCCCCGAGGAGCAGGCGTTGAGGCCATCTGCGTCCAGGACCAAGTGCCAGGAGGCTCCCGCCGCCCGCCGGAAGAGGGCGTCCAGGAGCCCCTCGGTCGGCGCGGCCGTCCCCAGGCCGGGCCCGCAGACGACCGCGCTTGCCGACGCCAGGGCCGCATCGGCGTGCTCCAGCGCCGCCTCGTCGAGCACGCCGCCACCTGGCTGGACCGGAATCCTGATCAGCTCGGGCGGGGCCAGGGAGAGCCCGGAGCCGGCCAGGAGAGCCTTGACCTTGCCCGCCCCGCCCCGGAGCGCGCCCAGTCCGGCCAGGATCGCCGCGCCCGGAAAGTCTGCGCTCCCGGCGATCACGACCACGGTGCCAAAGGTTCCCTTGTGGCTGTCGTTGGGGCGGGCGGGGATTTCCAGGTCCGCGGGAAGCTCGCCCCAGACCCGGCTGCTCCGCCGTCCCAGCGGGCTGAGGGCGGCCACCGCTACGCCTAGCCCGGCGTCGTGGCTGAGGCTGATCGCCAAGCCCTCGACCTGCCCGCCCTCGACCAGGACCACAGGGGCTCCGTTGCGCCGGTGGCTGACCGCGATCCGGCTGTAGAGCGGGATGGGCCAGCCGAGCTCGCCAAATACCTTGCGCACCGCCTCCTTGGCGGCCCAGCGAGCGGCCAGCCGCTCGGGCCGGTCGCGGCAGTACTCCGCCTCCTCGGGGCTGAAGTACTTGGTCAGGAACTCCGGCCGGCGCTCGGTCAGGCGCCGGATGCGCTCGACCGAGCTGACGTCGACCCCGACCGAGACTGGCGGATTCAGGCGCGCGGACCCGGCCCGGTCACTCGACCGTGACGGACTTGGCTAGGTTGCGGGGCCGGTCGACATCGAGCCCCTTGCTCATGGCCGCGTGGTAGGCGAGCAGCTGGCCGACCAGAGCCGTCGTCAGCGGCGCGACCAGCTCGGGCAGGCGGGGCACCTCGATCACGTGGTCGGCAACCCCGGCCATGGTCGCGTCCCCGTCGTTGACGATCGCCAGGATCGGGCTCTGCCGCGCCCTCGACTCTTGCACGTTGCTGCGAATCTTCTCCCTGGTCGCCGACTCGGTGGCGAAGGCGACGACCGGCATGCCCGGGTCGAGCAGCGCGATCGGGCCGTGCTTGAGCTCGCCGGCCGGGTGTGCCTCGGCGTGGACGTAGGAGACCTCCTTCAACTTGAGGGCGGCCTCCATCGCCGCCGGGTAGTTGTAACCGCGGCCAACGTAGATGGCCGATCCAAACCCGGCCAGCCACCTCCCCATCGGGGCGATGGTGGACTCGCGCTCAAGCACCTGGCGCTGGATCCCAGGGACGGCTCGCAGGGCCGTCCCCAGCTCCCGGCGGTCGGCCTCTGCCAGGGTGCCCCGAGCCTGGGCCAGGCGCATGGCCAAGAGCACTCCGGCCGCGACCTGGTTGACGAACGTCTTGGTCGCAACCACACATACTTCGGGCCCGGCATGCAGGTTGATGACCGCATCCGCATCCAGCGACAGCGTGCTCCCGACCACGTTGGTCAGGGCCAGCACGAGGGTGCCCTGAGCCTGGGCCAGGTGCGCCGCGGCCAGGGTGTCCGCCGTCTCCCCGGACTGGGAGATGGCGACCATCAGGGTCTTGCCGTCGGGTGGCTGGGGACGGTACCTCC
>DATDII010000182.1:0-4508 GCA_036521135.1 Candidatus Dormiibacterota bacterium
CGGAGACCCCACCGTCCTCATCCTATTCTGTCGATTTGAACCGTCCTAGGCTCTCTGAGGCTGATCGTGATGGGCAACCCCCTACACCTAGGCCAATCACTGGCCCCGCGATACCCAGGCAGCGGTGCCGGTTGTTGGAAGTAGGGTCAACGCGAGCCGCGAGCAGTACCGCCGTCCGAGCACTCGGACGTCAATGGGGAGGGACGGGCGATCCGGCGGCCGGTGCAATGCCGGGACCGGCTCGGGCGCCCAATCCCTCGCACGAACCCGATGGATCTGGCGACCCGCCTCCACTGCCTGGCCGGTACCGCAGGGAGCGAACCGCCTTCCAGCTACTCGGGCCGGTACTCCCGCTGACCGGTGTCAGGGTTGAACCAGACCCGCATCCGGCGGCCGGTGTCGGGCTCGATGAAGACCTCATCGGTCGGGTGGGCGCCGGCTGCAGCCGTCTGGCTCCGGCCGCCCCGATACCGGTCCCAGCCGAAGAGGGCGATGATGATCCCGGCAACGACCACCACCACGATCACGATCAGCACCACCATGGGCAGGCCTCCCCCGAGCTGTCAGTCCGCCGGAGCGGGCGAGAGCGACTCGACCACCTGGGCGGTGCCATAGGCGACGATCTCACTCATCGACTTGCCCATCTCGGTGGAATCGAAACGCATCATGGTGACCGCATTGGCGCCCATGGCGGTCGCGTTCTGCACCATGCGGTCGAGAGCCTGGCGCCGGGCATCCTCGTTGAGCCTGACGTAGGCCCCGATCTCCCCGCCCGCCAGGCTCTTGAGCCCGGCCGCGATGTTGCCGCCGATGCTGCGCGAGCGGACGGTTAGCCCGAACACCTGCCCCAGGGTCTTGACGACCCGCATCCCGGGGATGTTTTCAGTAGTCGTGACGATCATGCCCGCCACTATAGTCCGGTCACCCGAGCGCCGTCGCCGCGGCTGGGCCTGGACCACGGGCCTCCGAGGACCGGCCCAGCCCTGGAAGGCCTGCCGCTCGGCGTTGGCACGCTCGCAGTTGTCATGATCGAAGACCCAACTATCCTTCCGCCTGTGCCGTCGGTATCCCTCCCGGTCCTGACTGAGCGCCTGGTCGTGCGCGCCCTTGAGCCGCGGGACCTGGAGTCCCTGCTCGTCATCCAGTCGCGTCCGGACGTCGCCCGCTACCTGTATTGGGAGCCCAGAGCGCGAGAGGAGGTTAGGCGCTGGCTCAAGCGCGCCATGCCGATTCCCTCCGGAGAGGTCGCCAACGAGGCTCTGACCCTGGCCGCCGAGGAGCGGTCCTCCCGACAGCTCGCAGGCACCGTTTCACTCTTTCTCCGCAGCCTCGAGCATCGCCAGGGCGAGATCGGCTTCATGTTCCACCCCGACTTCCAGGGTCGCGGCCTGGCGACCGAGGGGGCTCGGGTCGTCCTGGAGATCGGATTCGCCCAGTTGGGCCTGCACCGGATATTCGGTCAGTGCGACGGCCGCAACCGGGCCTCGGCCAGCCTGATGGAGCGCCTTGGGATGCGCCTCGAGGCGAGGCTGATCGAGAACGAGTGGGTCAAGAGCGAGTGGACGGATGCTTGGACCTATGCCATCCTGGCCTCGGAGTGGCGGCAACAGGTGATCCCGCCTCGGTGATGCCCGATCCGCACCAGGGCGCCGCCGACTGGCTCGCCGCGATCGAGCGGGAGACGGGCGCACTGGTGAGGGCCGCCGACCGGGCGGGACTGGACCGGGCGGTCCCCAGCTGCCCGGACTGGACGGTCCGAGACCTGGTCCGGCACCTGGGGGGCGTCCAGCGCTGGGCCACCGCCCATGTGCGGGAGGCGCGCCAGACGGTGATGGTGCCGGCCGAGGCCGACGCGCTCATGGCCGACCATCCCGGCGATCCGGAGCTCCTCGCCTGGCTCCAGGCCGGCGCCCAGGAGCTGGTCGAGGTCCTGGCCGGGGCGAGCCCGGGGCTCCAGTGCTGGAGCTTCCTGCCCGCGCCCTCTCCCCTGCTCTTCTGGGCTCGGCGCCAGGCCCATGAGACCGAGATCCACCGCGCCGACGCCCAGCTCGCCGCCGGTGCCCAGGAGATCACCTTCGCGGCAGAGGCCGCCGACGACGGGATCGAGGAGCTCCTCTTCGGCTTCGCCGCCAGACGGCGGCGGGTCCAATTCCCGGGCCCGGTCCGGCTCGGCCTCCTCCCCCACGACCGGCCCGAGGGCTGGACGGTCGAGTTGGCGCCTGAGGGGATCACGGCCGAGCGGGGCGAGCGACCGAGCCAATGCCGGGTCCGAGGAAGCGCCGCGGAGCTATACCTCTTGCTCTGGAACCGGCTGCCGGCCAGCTCGCTCGAGATCGAGGGAGATCCAGATGTGCTCCGGCTCTGGGGCGGTGCGGTCCGAGTGACCTGGAGCTGACCCGATCGTCCGGTCAGTTGACCGGGGTGTCGTCCTCGAGGTTGGCGAAGTAGGCGGAGACGGCGTGGTCGAGCAGCTCCGGGGTCAGTCGCGGCTCGACGCCGAAGTAGGCGGCAGCGTGCACCAGGTGGTCGAGGATGTCCCGGGGTTCGCAGCCGTGGAGGGGACGGTCGGCCTTCAGATAGTGCTCCTCGACCAGGTAGTTGACCGCGGCCGGGTCGAACTCGAGCCCGATCGAGTCGCAGACCCGGCGGAAGATCCGCCCGTACTCGATCATGGTCGGGTTGGGCACCTCCACCTTGTAGCGGATCCGGCGCAGGAAGGCCTCGTCGACGAGCTCCTTGGGCTTGAGGTTGGTCGAGAGGATGAGGACCTCGGTGAAGGGCACCATCACCGTGGTCCCGGCCCGGCTAATGTTGAGGTAGTCAAAGCCGGCCTCGAGCGGCACGATCAGTCGGTTGAGCAGGTCCTGGGGACTGAGCTGCTGCCGGCCGAAGTCGTCAACCAGAAAGAGCCCGCCGTTGGCCTTGAGCTGGAGCGAGGCTTCGAAGAACCCCATCCGGTTGTCGAAACTGAGCTCCAGCTCCCGTCCGGTGAGCTCGCCCCCGGCCCGGACGACCGGCCGGAAGCAGAGGGACCAGCGGGTGTCGTGGGCCGGGAGATCGGCGGACACCGGGCGATGGTGCATGGGGTCGAAGACCCGGATCACCTCCCCCTTCACGTAGAGGGCATGGGGAACGAAGATGGCGTCCCCGAGGAGCGAGGCGCAGGCCTCCGCGATGCTGCTCTTCCCGTTCCCGGGCGGCCCGTAGAGGAAGATCGACTGCCTCGCCCCGAGGGCGGGCCCCAGGCGGTTGAGCACGCTCGGGGGCAGGACCAGGTGGTCCAGCGCCGCCCGGAGCATCTGGTGGGTGACCGGGTTGCTGCTCCGTCCCTGGTGCCGGGCGACCGCGATGTAGACGTCGAGTGGCACCGGGGCCGGACCGGCGTACTGGTTGACCTCGACCAGCTCCTTGGCCCGCTCCCGCCCGCCCCTGGTGATGGCGTACTGAAGCCCGTCGGCGAACTCGGTCCCACCCACGGTCCCCCTGATCCCGGTGGTGGTGACGTAGCCCTCGTCGGAGAGGAACTTGAGCGAGTCGCTGACGATGTTCCAGGGCAAACAGACGTGGCGAGCGACCTCGCGGCCCAGCATCGCCCCGTTGTAGTAGATGACCTTGAGGACCAGGTCCGAGATGAACCCGGCCGGGATGCCCGCCTCCTTGGGGCTCTGGGGCACCGGGGGGAATCCGATCTGAGACCGGTGGGGCGCGGGAGCGGCCATCGCGGCTGCGGACATCGGTTGGGAACTCATTTATTGGTGGATCGGGAACCTCTCCCGGACTGGACCCTGGTCCGAGTCTGCCACCCGCGGGCCGTAACTCATCCCCGGCGACCCCCGTATTTGCAAGGTCGTGAGACCACCGCCACCAAGCTGTCACGGAAAGCCTCGGGCGAGTACCCAGGGGAGGCTTGGGGACGAGCCTGGCATAATCGGGCGGCGGAGGGTCGGCTCCTTTTCCGCTTTGGTCTGAATGCAGGAAATTACTGTCACCCCGCGTGAGCGGGCATCCCACCGGGGCGGTTTTCGGCGCCGCTACGGGCTTCAGCGACCCTCGCCACCGGGCTTCTGGACCCGTCACCGCTGGGTGCGCAACATCGCCACCACCGCCTTGGTCTTCGTGCTCCTCGGCTGTGCTGGGATCGGCTCCGGGATGATCGTCCTGGCCGCCTTCCAGGTCGGTCTCCCCAGCGTGGCCGCCCTTCCCAACCTCGGGCCACCCAATGACAGCGAGCTGCTCGCCAGCGACGGGACCCTGCTGGCCGTGCTCCACGAGCCCGGCGTGCACCACGTGCCGGTCGCCCTCAAGAACGTCAGCCCGCTCCTGGTCCAGGCCACGGTGGCGGTCGAGGATCGCCACTTCTACCAGGACACGGCCTCGGCCGACCTGCCCCGGATCGTCGAGTCAGGGGTCCAGGACCTGCTCCATCACGGCGCCCTCCAGGGGGCGAGCACGATCACCGAGCAGCTTGCCAAGATCGCCTTCCTCACGCCCCAGAAGACGATCACCCG
>DATDII010000183.1:0-10873 GCA_036521135.1 Candidatus Dormiibacterota bacterium
GGCCAGCCCGGCCCATACCGCCGGCGGAAACGCCCCGGCGCCAACCGAGGGGGCTCGACGGCGCCGCAGCCGCCATCGCCGGCGCGGTCCCCGTCCCCTCGGTGACCCGGCCACAGCGGGGATGCACACGCCCCCGACCGGGAGCAGCCCGGGCCCGGAGGTTGGCGGCTCGTGAGCCCGCAGGAGCGGCCCCAGCTGCTCGTGGTCGGGGCCGGGCTGATGGGGGCGGGAATCGCCCAGACCGCGATCCAGTGCGGGCTGCCGGTCCATCTCTTCGACAGTAGGTCGGGGGCGGCCGCACACGCCCAGGGCCAGATCTCCGGAAGGCTCCAAAGGGCGGTGGAGGCAGGCCGGCTCGAGGGGGCGCTAGCACAGGCGGCCCAAGGACTCCTGGTAGTGGCGCCCGATCTCGCCGGTGCGCGCGCGGCCGACGTGGTCGTCGAGGCGATCACCGAGGACCTCGAGGCCAAGCTCAGCCTCTGGCGGTCGCTCGACCGCATCTGTGGGGAGCAGACGATCTGCACCAGCAACACGTCGTCGATCCCGATCACCCGGCTCGCCGCCGCAACCTCCCGGCCCGAGCGCTTCATGGGCATGCATTTCTACAGCCCGGTGCCGATCATGAAGCTGGTCGAGCTGATTCGCGGGGTCCGGACTTCGGACGAGACCTTCGCAAAGGTCGAGGCGCTCGCCGTTCAGCTGGGCAAGACGCCGGTGACCTCTGCCGATACCCCTGGGTTCATCGGCAATCGGATCCTGATCCCATTCATCAACGAGGCGATCGCTGCCCTTCAGGAGGGGGTCGGAAGCGCCCGCGACATCGACCAGGTTGCCAAGCTGGGGTTCAACCACCCCATGGGTCCGCTCGAGCTCGCTGACTTCATTGGCCTCGATGTGGTCCTGGGCATCTGCCGGGTCATGTATGACGGCCTCCATGACCGGCGCTACGCCCCCAACCCCCTGTTGGAGCGCCTGGTCGAGGCGGGCCAGCTCGGTCGCAAGTCCGGCCGCGGCTTCCACGTCTATCAGGACGGGGCAAGCGGCACCGGGCCCGCTGCTACCGGGACATGACCTCGGCTAGGTATCGCAGCGAGATCGGGTAGCGATATTCGATCTGTCGGTGGCCCCCCGCGAACAGCTCGAGCCGCACGGAGCGGAGCCCCTCCGCGTGCAGTGCCGCTGCGAGTGCGGTTGCGCCGACGTCCAGGTAGTACTCGTCGGTTCGGCCCCCCTCTAGGTAGACCCCAAGGAGCGAGCGGGCCGCGTCGCCGCGGCGTGGTATCTGCCGGACCGGGTCCCAGTCGAGCCATCGCTGCCAGACCATGGGCCGGAGCAGCCCCGTCGCCTCCTCGAAGGGAAGTTCGGGCGTCCCGTCGGCTGCGGCCGAGTAGCAGGCGGCCATACACCAGACATTGACCAGGGCCGGGTCCTGGGGCTGGCTCAGCGCTGGCCGGCCGCGGAAGTCCTCCCAGAAGCTCGCGTATGACCCCTGATAGTGGTCGCGTAGCTGCCGGACCACCTCGGGAAACTCGGGCAGGTAGCAGAACTCGAAGAGGGCGTCGCCGGCGTGGCTGGCGAGCGCACCGAAAAGGTCCGGGCGCAGAAGGGCGCTGATCAGGGCTCCGTAGCCTCCGCTCGACTTGCCGGCGATCGCCCGGTGCTCCCGGTCGGCCATCGTCCGAAAGCTGGCGTCGACGGCCGGCACCACCTCCTCGCAGAGATAGCTGTGGTAGGCGCCGGTTCCGGGCGAGTCGAGGAACTGGCTCCCGCCCAGGCTGGTCCAGCAGTCGACGAAGACCAGGAGGCAGGGGGGCACACCCGGCTCGGCGAAGAGCTCATCGAAGAGCTCGATCGAGGTCCGTCGGAAAGCGGAGCGAGCCTTCCAGAGGTCGAGCTGACCGGCCATCCCCTGGAGGAGGTAGATCGTGGGCAACCTCCGCTCGGGCTGCTCCTGGTAGGCGGGCGGGAGGTAGACCCAGAGGGGTCGCGCCGCCGGATCCCCGAGCGGATTGGATTGGAGAAGCCGACTGTGCAACACCAACTCGATCAGCTTCCCCGCGAGGGGCAACCTCCAGGGTGGACCGGGCGGCGGTCCAACCTCGACCCTCCAGTTCACCGGTTGGCGCTCAGTCACGCCGCTCCTGATCGGGGGCGCGGTCGCCCCTTCCGCAGCTGGGGCCCGGGGTCACGGAAGCGTTGCCTTCAGGGGGGCTGCTCGAGAATCGGTGCCCACCAGGGGGACGAACCTGCACTCGCCCAGATCCTCGCGTTGCCAGCTCGAGCCGCGCCGGGCAAGGCGCCAGAGCCGTTCGTGGCCCTCCTCGAGCAGGGGTGCCACCAGGCAGCCCCCTTCCGCCACCTGCTGGAGGAGGCTCTGGGCGAGCTCGGTCGCCGTGGCGGAGACGACGACGGCGTCAAAGCTGCCGCCCAAAGGAGCCCCCCGGCGTCCGTCCCCGGCGTAGACGAGGACATCGGAGACGTCGGCCCGGTTCAGGTTTCGCCGAGCACGGGCTGCCAGCTCGGGCACCAGTTCGATAGCGATCACCCGATCCGCCCCAGCAGCCCTCAGGACCGCGGCCAGGTAGCCGCTCCCGGCCCCGACCTCCAGCACCGTCGACCCCGGCCGCAGCCCGAGCGCCTGAACAACCACCGCCACCATCCAGGGCTGGGAGCAGGTCTGCCCGTACCCGATCGGCAGCGCTCGATTCTCGTGGGCTCGACCCCGCTGGTCAGGGGGTAGGAACGCCGCCCGCGAGACCAGGCCCAACGCCGTAAGGGCCGCCTCGCCCAATCCCTTGCCGCGGAGGAGCTCGCTGAGCTCCTCCGGCTCCGCGCTCAGCTCTCGTTCAGGATCTGGATGCAACGGTCAACATCCTGGGAATAGAGCGGCTTGGGCACCCGGGCCGGGACGGCTCCCTTGCCCACCGGCAAATAGAAGCCGTGTGCCTTGGGGCTGACGAACTCTGAGTCGACGAAGGCGATCTTGACCGTGGTGTTGACCGGGGGGAAGACTGCGACCATCCAGACCTTGGCTCCGGGATTGACGTCGGCTGAGCAGACGTCGAGTCGGTTGCTGGAGATCACCACGATCGGCCGGATCGGGTTGTAGTAACTCTTCTGCACCTGGCTCTTCATGCCCCGGGGGTCGAGCCGGGCGGTCACGCTCGACTCGAGCACGGTCTGGGTCAGGTCGACCGCGGTCGTCGATGCCCCGGGATTGGTCGCGGTGACCACGACTTCCAGGAGAGGCCCCAGCCCGGCCAGCGACCGTGCGTCCCTGGCCTCGCTGCCTGAGAGCAGGGGGACCACGTCGCTGAGCTGCACCTGGCGCAGGTAGTAGAAGTGCAAGTAGGTGGGATCGGTATAGAAGCCACCATCCGGCGTGCTGGTCACGAGGGCGCTGTCGAGAGGTCGAGCGCTGTGGCTGACCGGCAGGCCCGCAGTCAGCGCGGCCACCGCCTCTGTGGCGTTGGGGCTCGAGGCGCAGCCGGCCAGTCCCGCCAGGGCGGCCAGGGCCAGGGCAAGCGTCAGGACGAGGCGGCGCCCGCCCGAACTCCCCGATCGACGGGTGACCAGCGCCGCGCCTCAGTCCGGCGCCAGCGCCTGGCCGTCGGGGGCCAGCAGATCAGTGCGCACGAAGACCGAGCGATAACGGTACCCCATCGCCTCGAGCCGCTCGCGGCCGCCCTCCTCGCGATCCAGAAGCGTGTACAGAGCCACAACGCGCGCCCCGGCAGCCGCGACCTGCTCGGCCGCTCGCAGCAGCGAACCGCCCGAGGTCAGCGTGTCATCGACCACCGCCACTGCGTCCCCAGGGCCGGGGACAGGCCCGGCACACCAACCGCCAGCACCGTGCTCCTTGGCCTCCTTGCGGATGATGAACCCGGAGAGCTCAGGGCCACCGTCGAGGGCGCTGCAGAGGGCTACGGCGGTCACTACCGGATCGGCTCCCACGGTCGGCCCGCCAATCTTGGTCACCCCGTCTTCACGAGCGAGCTTCAAGATGGCCCTGCCGACCAGCAGGGACCCCTGCGGGTGGAGGGTCACCAGTCGGCCATCGAAGTAGTAAGGGCTGCGGCGGCCGCTGCTGAGCAGAAAGTCACCAACCCGGAAGGCCTCAGTCAGGAGCAAGCTCAGTAGCTGCCGGCGCTCAGCTCCCTCTAGAGTCACTCTGCTGCGGCTGGGGCACGCCAGCGAAGCACCGGGTGGCGGGCGGCGCCGACCTCGTCGACACGGCCAACCGGGGCCTGGTGGGGCGCGGTCCGGAGGAGCTCCGGGTCTCGGCCTCCCTCCTCCATGATCGACTTGATCACCGCGGCCAGTTCGTCGAGGGAGCGCTTGGACTCTGTCTCGGTCGGTTCGAACATCATCGCTTCGGGAACGGTCATCGGGAAGTAGACGGTTGGGGGGTAGACGCCGTAGTCGATCATCCGCTTGGCAATGTCGAGCGCGCGCAGGGCGGAGTAGGGCGGCTGCGCCCGTTTCGGAGACGCAACAAACTCGTGGAATGAATCACCCTCTATGGCAACGGGCAGCCAGGGCTGCACCTGCTGACGCAGATAGCGGGCGCCGAGGACCGCATCCCGGGCCACCTGGCTAATCCCGTCACCGTAGGCCCGAATGTATGCGTAGGCGCGCACGAGCATGCCGAAATTGCCGTAAAACGAGCGGACCTTGCCGATGCTCTGGGGGCGCTGGTAATCCCAGTCAAACCCGCTCTCCTGGCGCACCACCCGCGGTACCGGGAGGAAGTCTTCGAGCTTGCGGGAAACACCGACTGGGCCAGCTCCCGGTCCACCTCCGCCATGCGGCGTGGAGAACGTTTTGTGGAGATTCAGGTGAACCACATCAAATCCCATGTCGCCCGGGCGAGCTACTCCAACAAGTGCATTGAGATTGGCCCCGTCGTAGTAGAGCATGGCTCCCGCGGCGTGTGCGAGCCGTGCCATCTCCTCAATATTCCGCTCAAATATTCCCAGCGTGTTCGGGTTCGTGAGCATCACCGCGGCGACATTGGGGCCGAGCTTGGCTGCAAAGTCTTCCAGGTCCACGGTCCCATCGGCGGCGCTGCGTACCGTAACCACCGTCAGTCCGCACTGGGCGGCGCTGGCGGGATTAGTGCCGTGCGCCGTGTCAGGGATGATCACCTCAGAGCGCGAGTGGTCCTCGTTGCCCAGGTGGTAGGCCTGGATCATTCGCAACCCGGTCCATTCCCCGTGCGCTCCTGCGGCAGGCTGCAGCGACACCGCCTGCATCCCGGTGAGCTGGCAGAGCATCTGCTCCAGCTCCCACATCAACTCCAGGGCCCCTTGGATGGACTCCACCGGTTGGAGGGGATGGATGTCCGCGAAGCCGTCCAAAGCGGCCGCCTGCTCGTTGACCGCGGGGTTGTACTTCATCGTGCATGAGCCGAGCGGGTAGGCGCCTTGCTGGAGGTTGTGGTTGCGACGCCCAAGTCGTCCGAAGTGCCGAGCCAGGTCAGGCTCGTTGACCGCCGGAATCCGGGCTGGCCGGGTCCGACGGGCTCGCTCGGGCAGAGCGCTCGTGATCCCGGCGGCGTCGACCCCGGCCCCGGGCAGGAGTGGCCCCGGCCCGGCCTCTCCGGTCAGCTCGAAGAGCAACGGCTCGGGGCCAGCCCAGGCCGGGTCCATGTTCTCGGTCATCGCGTCGCCCCAACGGGCTCGGAGGCGCTGGACACCCGGGCCAGCCTGGCCACCAACCGATCCATCGCGGCCGGGGACGTCAGTTCGGTGGTGCAAACCAAGAGGCACCGGTCCAGCTCCGGATAAGCGCCGCCCAGGGGATAACCGGCCAGGATCCCCTCGGCCGCCAGCTCCTTCGCCAGGGACTGCGCCTCTCTCGGCGTCTCCAGGACGAACTCCCAGAGGAAATCCGCCTCCGGGAACTTGAGGCCGAAGCCGGGAATCCGGGCGAGTCGACGGGATAGGTCGTGGGCCCGGCGGTAGGAGATGTCAGCGATTCCCCGGAGGCCCGGCTCGCCCATCTTGGCCAGATAGGCGGTTGCGGCCAGGGCCATGAGCGCGTGGTTGGTGCAGATGTTGGAGGTGGCCCGCTCGCGACGGATGTGCTGCTCCCGGGTCTGCAGGGTCAGGCAGAAGGCCCGACCGCCCCGCGAGTCGGTCGTCAGCCCGACCAAGCGACCCGGGAGCCGTCGCACCAGCTCGTCCCGGCAGGCGAGGAGTCCGACAGTCGGCCCGCCCAGCTGGGGCGGGATACCCAACTGCTGTCCATCGGCGGCGACCAGGTCCGCCCCGAGCGCGCCTGGTGGCTCGATCACCGCGGCCGCGATGGGGTCGGCCACTATCAGCGCGAGCGCTCCCGCCTGGTGGGCGGCTTGAACCAGGTCAGCCACTGGTTCGAGAAGGCCGAGGAAGTTTGGTTGGGCGGCGATCACAACCGCCGCACCGCCCTCGGCAATGAGGGGCCCGAGTGCCTCGAGGTCGGTGATTCCGTCTCGCTGGGGCAGGAGCACCAGCTCGGCCCCCCGACCTGAGGTGTAGGTCTCGAGGACAGCGAGCACTTCAGGATGGAGCGTGGATGCGGCCAGAACCCGAGCCCGGCCGGTGTGCAGGGTCGCGAGCAGGGCACCCTCGGCGGCAGCCGTGGCGCCGTCGTACATCGAGGCGTTGGCGACATCGAGGTCGAAGAGCTCGGCGACCATGGACTGGAATTCGAAAATCGACTGAAGGTATCCCTGGCTGGCCTCGGCCTGATAAGGGGTGTAGGCGGTGTAGAACTCCGGGCGGCCGATGGTGGCCCTGACGATCGCGGGGATGAACCGCGAGTAAATCCCGGCGCCGAGGAAGCAATCCCACTGGGAGAGCGCCCGGTTGCGCGCAGCCAGGCGGCGCATCTCCGCGATCAGCTCGAGCTCCGAGAGCGCTGGAGGCAGCTTCAAGTCAGGGTTCCGGAGCCCGGCGGGAACGTCTCGGAAGAGCTGTTCGGGCGCGTCCAGACCGAGGGCAGCGAGCATCGCCGCCCGATCAGAGTCTGAGTTTGGAAGATAAGCCATGGAGAAAGGGTGCCGCCCCCGCTGAGAAGTCCGACCGCTAGTGCGTATCCGCCTCCGCGAAGGAATCGTACGCGGCGGAGTCGAGGAGGTCCCTGGGCAGATCTCCGTCGACCCGAACCCGGATCAGCCACCCCCGGCCCTGCGGGTCCTGATTTACCAGTTCCGGAGAGGAGCTGACCTCGGAGTTGATGGCCACCACCTCCCCGCTCACCGGCGAGTACAGATCACTGGCCGCCTTCACGGACTCGACCGCTCCGAAGCGCCCCCCCGCGCTGAGGCGAGCCCCTTGAGCGGGTAGCTCCAGGAAGATCACGTCGCCGAGCTGGGCCTGGGCGTGGTCGGTGATCCCGACCAGAGCCTCATCCGAGCCCTCAGGCTTGACCCACTCGTGAGTCTTGGTGAAGCGATACGCGCTCATGTCGGCCACCAGCTCTCCTCCCATTCCGTCTCGATCGCCGAGTCAGCCCGGCGGTCGCTGATAGAAAGGTAGCGCCACCACCGGGGCGGTTGCCCACTGCTCTGGGTCGGAGCGCAAACGGACTCGGAGCTCGGTCCCGACAGCGGAGACTTCCGGGTCGACATAGCCCATGGCAAGGCCGGCCCCGACGGTGAAGCCGAATGAACCGCTGGTGACCTCGCCGACCTGGCGCGAGGACCGGTAGATGGGATAGCCATGTCGCGGCACTTCGCGAGCACCCAGCCGCAGCCCGACAAAGGCCCGCGGCGGAGATCCGCTGATTCTGCCCAGGGAGTCGCTCCCGTTGAAGGTGCCCTTGCCCAACTTCACGACCCAGCCCAGCCCGGCGCTGAGGGGGTCGGTATCCTCGCCGATGTCCTGGCCGTAGAGACGGAATCCCGCCTCGAGGCGAAGAGTGTCCCGGGCACCCAGGCCAGCTGGGACGATCCCTCGCGGCTGGCCCGCCTCCAACACCTTGGACCACAGCTCTCGGGCGTGGCTCGCTTCCACGTACAGCTCGAATCCGTCTTCGCCGGTGTACCCGGTGCGCGAGATCCGCGCCGGGATCCCACCCACCTCTCCGTGGCGGTGGTGGTAGTAGCGGATCTGGCTCAGATCCGCCTCCGGGCACAGGCTCTGCACAATCCCTGTCGCCTCCGGCCCCTGAACTGCCAGCAGGACGGTCTCGGCCGAGACGTCCTCCAGCTGGGCCTGATGCCCGGCGAGGCACTGCCCCATCCAGTCCAGGTCCACGTCGTGGCGGGCGGCGTTGACCACGCACATGTAGCCATCCTCGTCCCGGTACACGAGCAGGTCATCGACGATCCCGCCATCCGGGCGGCACATGACCGTGTAGAGAGCTCGGCCCGGGGTGAGTTTGGCAACGTCGTTGGTGACCAGCTCCTGAAGGAATCCCAACGCGCCGGGGCCGGTGACGTTGACCTCGCCCATGTGGGAGACGTCGAAGAGGCCGGCCCGGAGGCGGACCGCCAGGTGCTCCGCCCGGATCGAGCCGTAGTGGAGCGGCATGGAGTAGCCGGCGAAGGCCACCAGCTGGCCGCCGGCTGCGCGATGGACCGCCTCCAACGGGACGCTCTTCAGATTTGCGCTCACGGGGTCTCGATCTCGCGGAGGACGTCCATCAGTTCGACGTCGTGCTGCGACCGCGCCTCCTCGACCGCCCGCCGGAGCTGAGCCACGCGAGCCACCGGCCAGCCCAGATGAGCCGCCAGTTCAACGTCGGTCGGTGGGGTGGCCGAGTTCAGCCGGAGTTCGGCATCGGCCGCAAACAACCGCTCAGCGTCGGCCGCCCAGCGCAGGTCTTCCAGCCGCGCCTCCTCCTCCTCGGCCACCAGCCCGTCAATCACCTGCCCAACTGCCTGCCGGACCCCGTCGAGGAACTCGTCCGGAGTCGGAGGCCGGTTCGGGTCGAGGCCATGGACCAGGGTCACCAGCGCGGTGCTGCCCTCCTGGAAGAGATCCTCAAGGGGCAGTCCCGAGGAGTTGTGAGCCTCGGCCGCTTCGAGCACGACCCACAGCGTTCCCTGAACCAGCCGCTCGCCGGCGCCCGGTGGAGCGGCCACCGGCGACTGTACGAGGAGAGCGGCCAACTCGTCTCTGGTCAGGGGCGCATAACCAGCGACCAACTGGCGGACATCTGCCTGCGCTTCCTCCACCAGCTGCTCTTCGGCCCCCACTTGGGCAGGCTTCCTGACCACTCTTCGAGTATAGGAGTGGCCCCGCGACGTCCAGGGGCGCCATCTGGGCTGCAGCCTTAGACTCGAGGCGTGGCCCCAGTTCGCTTGCGCGTTCCCCCCGATCAGGATCTGCTGGTCTTCGGCGCTACAGGTGACCTGGCCCAGCGCAAGCTCCTTCCCGCTCTTTACGAGCTCAGCCTGCAGGGACTCCTTCCCCGGAAGTGCGACATCCTGGGGACTGCGACCAAGGAGCTCGGCGATCACGGGTTCCGAGAGATCGCCCAGGCCGCCGTGAAACAGTTCTCACGCACCGGCTTCCAGCGGGAAGGCTTCGCCGAATTCGCCAAGCGGCTCCGCTACGTCACCACGACCCACGATCAGGCGGGCACGGGCGAGAAGCTGGCCAAGGCACTCCGGCAACCACGGCGCCTGATTTACCTGGCGGTGCCTCCCTCCGCCTTCGTCACCATCCTCCAAGAGTTGAAGGGCGCCGGCCTAGCCCGCGGCTCCGCCGTCATCATCGAGAAGCCGTTCGGGCACGATCTCAACTCGGCGGTGGAGCTCAACGTGGCGCTCCACAAGATGGTTCCCGAGGAGCGGATCTTTCGGATCGACCACTACCTGGGCAAGGAGACGGTTCAAAACCTCCTGGTTTTTCGCTTTGGCAACACCTTGGTTGAACGGATCTGGAACCGCGACGTCGTCGACCAGGTGCAGCTCACGGTGGCCGAGGACATCGGGATCGAGAGCCGGGGAAGGCTCTACGAGGAGACAGGGGCCATCCGGGACATCTTTCAGAACCACCTGCTCCAGCTGCTCGCGCTGACCTGCATGTCACCTCCCAGTTCCTTCGATCCCGAGGCGCTTCGCGACGAGAAGGTCAAGGTGCTTCACTCGATCCGGCCGGTCGAGCCCCGCGACGTGGTCCGGGGCCAGTACACGCGTGGCTCCGTCAACGGGGTGATCATGCCGGGCTACCGGGAGGTGGAGGGAGTTTCGCCCGACTCGACCACCGAAACCTACGTCGCCATGCGCCTGGCCGTAGACACCTGGGAGTGGGCTGGAGTGCCCTTCTACCTACGGTGTGGGAAGGCCCTGTGCACTAGGCGGACGGAGATCATGCTCTTCTGCCGGGACGTGCCCCTCCACCTGTTCGAGGGCACCGGGATCGAGCACCTGATGCCGAATCGGGTGACCATCCGAATCCAGCCCCAGGAGGGCATCTCCTTCTCGTTCATGGCGAAGCAACCAGGAGCCACCGTGGTCGAGCAACCAGTGCGGATGGACTTCTCGTACGGTGGCTCGTTCAGGACGGAGCCGGCGGAAGCCTATGAACGGCTCCTGCACGATGCGCTGCTTGGAGATCACACGCTGTTCATCCGCCAGGATGAGACCGAGGCCGCCTGGACCGCCTTAGAGCCGGTGCTCGAGCACATGCCCCGGGTGAACCTTTACCCGGCGGGCAGCGAAGGGCCGGAGGCCGCCAACTCACTTCTACTCTCCGGCGCCTGGCACGACCTCTCACACCACCGGGAGCCAGGCGATCCGCCGGGGTGACGAAGCTAGGCGGCCCCGCGACGAGCTGGAACAAGGTCGGGCACTACTTGGTCAGCCTCCAGCCAGCCCTCCACCAGCGACTCCCCCGCTCCGGCCCGGACGTGGACCCACCGGCCTACCTGCTGTAGG
>DATDII010000184.1:0-6647 GCA_036521135.1 Candidatus Dormiibacterota bacterium
CCGGCCCAGCGCCACCCACGGTCTCGCTACCCTCAGCCGCCTGAGGAGCTTCAGCCCGTCAGGGTGAGTCAAGGGCGCCCCCGAGGCGTCGAAGCGCGAGTCTGACGCCCTCCAGCTGGTCTTGGGACCCTTCCCAGCCTCCCACCACTTCGGCTGTGCCCTTTCTTGCCACGTCAGGCAACACTCAACCCCCCAAAGCTGGCCCTCTGGACTAACCTTGCAACAACCCTGGTGGAGGCGCCGGGAATCGAACCCGGGTCCGAGAGCGCGTCTCACGAGACCTCTACGTGTGTAGCCCGGAAACTGATCTCACCCGCAAAGCGCCCCCGGACAGGCTCTAGGCGGGCCAGCCCCAGAAAGAGTCCCCAGGAGCTCTGAGACAGCGCACCTGAGCAAGCCCGCTGTATTTACGTCGGGTCCGGGCGCCACGGGCACTCGTCCGGTCGACGTCGGACCTAAGTCCGAGCTGTTGGCACTACTGCTTGATCAGATCAGGCAGCGTAGGCCAGAGCCGGTTGGCTCTGCTTGTTGGCAATTAAGCCTTTTCCCAGTTTTACGAGCCCGGGGCTCGACACGCCATCTCGCAACCCACGTCCCCGTCGAAGCCACACGCCCCCACGAGCAGGTCGCTTCCCGACTATACCGCGTTCTTGAAGTCCCTACGCATCCCCCGCTCCATCTGCCGTCGCGCTTCCCGCTCGGCCAGGGCGTAGCGCTTGTCGTACTCGCGCTTGCCCCGGCCCAGGCCCAGCTCGACCTTGACCCGATTGCGGTGCAGGTGCATGTCGAGGGGGATCAGGGTCATCCCCGGCTGCTTGACCGCGCCCTGGAGATGGTCGATCTGGCGGCGGTGGAGAAGCAGCCGCCGCGAGCGGGTGGGGTCATGGTTCTGGCGGTTGCCGAACTCGTAGGGCTGGATGTGAGCTCCGTGGAGCCAGGCCTCACCGCGCTCGATCCGCACGTATGCCTCGGTGATCTGGGCCCCACCCACTCGCAACGATCGCACCTCGGTGCCCCAGAGCTCGATCCCCGCCTCGATCTGCTCCAGAATGTGGTAGTCGTGGCGAGCCCGCTTGTTGCGCGCCAGGCTCCGCGGCGCCTTCGCCTCAGCCACGCCGGCCTCCCGCCCGAGCGCGCTCGCGACCTCGAAGGAATGCAGCCGGGCTCATCGGCGGTCGTCCCGGGGGCTGGACCAACTCCACCCGGAACGTCCCCTCGGCGGTCTGGACCAGAATCCACTCCGAACCGCGCTCCACGATGGCCCCGCTCGGCCCGTCAGTCCGCTCGTCGGGTCCTGGTCCAGGTGCCCCCCGAAGAAGCTTGACCCGGGTCTGGGCCAAGGGCACCGTCACCCCGGGCCAGGGTGTAAGGGCCCGCAGCGTCCGATCGATCTCGGCTGCGCTGAGGGACCACTCGAGCTGGCCGTCCCGGCGGCTGAGCCGGTGGGTGTAGGTGGCACCTGAGTCCAACTGGGGTATCTCGCGGCTGTCGCCCCCCTCCAGGCGGTCCAACGTCTGGACCGCCAGCTGCGCCCCGAGCAGGGCCAGCCGACCGGTCAGGGCGGGGGTGGTGGCGGTGCTCGGGATGGGGAGGGGCTCCTGGGCGAGGATCGGGCCGGCGTCCATCCGCTCGTCCATCCGAAAGACGGTGACCCCGGTCCGGGCATCCCCCTCCAGGATCGCAGCCGCGACCGGGGCCGCCCCCCGGTGACGGGGCAGGAGCGAGGGATGTACGCCGATGCCGCCGTGGGCAAGCGAGCGGAGGATCGGGGCTGGGACCAGCTGGCCGTAGGCGGCGACCACCAGAATCTCCGGCTCCTCGTCGGCGCCCAGATCGGCGAACACAGCCTCGGTCAGCTGAGCCGGCTGCTCAAGGGCCAGGCCCAGGGCCAGAGCCTCCTCCTTGACCGGCCGGGCGGCCGCCCGGCCCCGGCTCCCGGCCCGGTCGGGAGCGGTGAGCACCCGGACCACCTGGTGCCGTGAGCTGGCCAGAGCGCTGAGCACCGGCAGGGAGAATTCCGCCGAGCCGGCGAAGACGACGCGCACCGGAGAACCTCCTGCAGTGACCCGGACCGGGCAAGGGCCGGCGTGGGCGAACGTGCCCAGTCTCCCAGCACTGGGCGGACCGTGCTGGTCCGGGGAGGACGCGGCTCAGGCGGGGTCGACGTCGACCGACCAGCCCCGGCCCTGGGGCAGGTGGGAGCGGACCACCTCGAGCCGGGGCGCCCGGATCGTCAGCTGCCAGCGGTAAAGGGAGCGGAGCCGGGGGATGAAGGCGGGGCTGGGCCCGAGCACCTCGGCCTCGGTACCGGCCAGGCCGGCCCGCAGACGGTCGCCCTCCTGCTGCGCCTGCTCCCGGGCGACCGTCTCGCTGGGATCGCTGCGGGTGAGCACCAGGAGCCTGGTGAAGGGCGGAAAGTTCAACTGGCGCCGGGCCTCCAGCTCCTGCTCCGCGAACGCCAGGTAGTCGTGGCGGCTGGCCAGCTGGACCACCGCATGGTCGGGGCTGTAGGTCTGGAGGATCACCTGGGCCGGCTCGTCCCCCCTCCCCGCCCGGCCGGCCACCTGGGTCAGCAGCGAGAAGGTCTTCTCCGCGGCTCGGAAGTCGGGGAAGTGCAGGGCGATGTCGGCGTTGACGATGCCGACCAGGCGGACTCCGGGCAGGTCCCAGCCCTTGGCGACCATCTGGGTCCCGATCAGGAGGTCGGCCTCCCGCCCGGCGAAGGCCTCGTAGATCTGCCGGTGGGCGTCCCGGTGGCCTACGGTGTCCCGGTCGAGACGCAGGATCTTGGCGCCCGGCCAGAGCTCCCGGGCCTCCGCCTCGATCCGCTCGGTGCCGGCCCCGAGCGCGCGCAGAAGGCGGCTGCCGCACTCCGGACACTCCGGCGGGAGGGCCAACTGGTGGCCGCAGTAGTGGCAGGTGCAGAGCCGACCCTGGAAGTGCAGGGTGAGGGACACCGAGCAGTTGGGACAGCCCAGCGCTTCGCCGCAGCCGCGGCAGAGAACCACGCTCGAGATCCCGCGCCGGTTGAGGAAGAGGATCCCCTGGCCGCCCTCTAGGAGCGTCTCCGTCACCAGCTCGCTGAGCCGCCGCGAGAAGGGCGATCGATTGCCCCAGGCCAGCTCTTCCCGCAGGTCCACCACCTCGACCGGGGGCAGGGGCCGGCCGGCGTAGCGCTGGGGCATGGCCAGCAGCTGGATCCCCTTGGCGGCTGCCGCCTGGCGGTAAGTCTCGAGCCGGGGGGTGGCGCTGCCGAGCACCACCGGCACGGAGAGAAGCCGGCCCAGGCGACGGGCGACCTCGGCCGCGTGGTACCGGGGCATGGCGTCGTACTGCTTGTAGGAGGAAGAGTCCTCCTCGTCCACGATCACGACCCCGGGATCGGCCATCGGGGCGAACACGGCGCTGCGCGAGCCCACCACCACCCGGGCCTTGCCCGCCCGCACCCGGCGCCACTCCCTGCCTCTCTCGGCCACGGTGAGCCCGGAGTGGAGGACGGCAACCATCCCGGGGAAGTGGACCGCGAAGCGCTTCTCGGTCTGGGGGGTGAGCGAGATCTCGGGGACGAGCACGATCGCCCCCTTGCCCTGGGCGAGCGCCGCCTTGATCGCGGCCAGATAGACCTCGGTCTTGCCCGACCCGGTCACGCCGAAGAGGAGGAACTCCTCAGCCCGGGACCAGGTGATCGCCTCCCGGATCGGTGTAAAGGCAACCTCCTGGGCCGGGGTGAGCTCGAGACGGGCGTGGCTCGCCGGGACCCGACCCGAATCGTCCTCAGGCGCCCGGCGCTCCTTGCGGCTGCGGGCGGTCGCCTTGCCGGTGCGCAAAGCGGGCGGGATCATCGCCCGGAGTACCTCCGGCAGCGGGCAGAGGTAGTGGCCGGCGATCCACTGCGCCAGGCCGATCTGGTGGGGAAGCAGGACCGGGTTCTCGTCCCGGATCCGCTCGATCGGCCGCAGCTCCTCGATCGGCGAGTCGTCGAGCAGCTCGACTACGAAGGCGAACACGCGCCGACGGCCGAAGGGCACGACCACCCGCTGGCCCAGGGCGATCCGATCCGCAAGCTCGGCCGGGATCAGGTAGTCGTAGAGGCCGGCGGGCGCCCCCGCCTTGAGGTCGGGGGAGACTCTGGCGACCCGCGGCCGGGCCCGGCTCACCCCTGCCGCGGCGCGTCGGGGATCGGACTCAGGCGGAGCACCTGGTCCAGGATCGCGGCAGCGACGGCCGCCTTCGGCTGCCACTCCAGGGCGACCGTGCTCCGGGCCGTGATCAGGGTCGCCTCGGCCATGTCCCCGCCCATCGCGGAGTGCTCTCCGCTGACCGGGTTGGCGACGATCATGTCGCACTCCTTCTGGCGGAGCTTGGCGAGCCCGCGCTCCTCCACGTCCTCCGTCTCTGCGGCGAAGCCCACCACCAGGCAGTCCTCGGGGCGTTCGCCGACCAGGCGGCCGAGGATGTCGACGGTCGGAACCAGCTGCAGCTCAATTTCGGGATGCTGGAGGCGGTGGAGCTTGGCCGGGGAGGGCTTCGCGACTCGGAAGTCGGCGACCGCGGCGGCCATCAGGATCAGCCGGAGCCGGGGCAGCAGCCGGAGGCACGCCTGGAGCATCTCCTCCGCCGTCCCGACCGGCACCACCTCGATCTCGGGCAGGCTCGGCACCACCTCGGCGGCCGTCACCAGGTGCACCGTGGCCCCGCGGGCGGCCGCCTCGAGGGCCAGCTGGACGCCCATCTTGCCGCTGCTGCGATTGCCGAGGTAACGGACCGGGTCGACCGGTTCGCGGGTTCCCCCGGCGGTGACCAGGACCTCCCAGCCCTGGAGCGAGACATCGGCCCGGAGCGCCCTTGCCGCCGCCCGGAGGATCTCTCCAGGGTCGGCCAGACGCCCTTCGCCCTCCCGCCCGGACGCCAGCCGGCCCCTGACCGGGCCGACCACGGTTGCCCCGCGGGCGACCAGGGTGGCCAGATTGCGCTGGGTTGCCTGGTTGCGCCACATCCCGGTCTCCATCGCCGGCGCCAGGACGATCGGGGCGGTGGTGGCGAGCAGGGTCGAGCTGACGACGTCGTCAGCCAGCCCGACCGCCAGCCGGGCAAGGGTCGACGCTGTCGCCGGGACCACCAGGTGGCAGTCCGCCCAGAGGCCGAGGTCGAGGTGGCTCATGCCATGCCCGGGCTGGTCGGCCGCCGTCTTCGACTCGCTCCGGGGTGGAAATAGGCGGAAGGCGACGGGGTTGCCGGAGAGGGCGCGGAGCGTGGTCGGCGAGATGAAGTTGGTGGCTGAGGAGGTCATGGCCACGCGCACCTCGGCACCATCGCGGCGAAGCATCGTGATCAGCTCGGGCACCTTGACCACGGCGACGCCGCCGCAGACGTGGACGGCGACCTTCCTCGTGGCCAGCCCGGATCTCCTGTCCTCAGCCATCGCGGGCCATTGTGGCAGGGCAAGAACCCCGCCCCGGCCGCTGCCTAGCTGGGACCCTCGAGGATGGCGGCCACTTCGCTTGCTGCCCGGGCGACGTCGTCATTGACCACCACGTGGTGGTACCAGTGCGCCTCGGCCAGCTCCCGATCGGCGTCGGCGCTGCGCCGGGCCAGCTCGTCGGCGCTCTCGGTCTCGCGCCGGCGCAGCCGCTCGAGGAGGACCTCCCGGGAGGGCGGGGCCAGAAAGATGAAGACCGCCTCGACCCCGGCTTCGCGCAGTTGCCGGGCGCCCTGGACGTCCAGCTTGAGCAGGACGTCCTGACCCTGGGCCAGCAGCTGCTCGACCTGGGTCCGGGAGGTGCCGTAGTGGTTGCCGTGAACCAGGGCCGTCTCGAGGAACTGCTTTCCCGCCTCCATCTCCTGGAAGGTGGCGATGTCGACAAAGGAGTACTCCCGGCCATCGAGCTCGCCGGGGCGCCTGGGCCTTGTCGTGTACCCGCCTACGCGCTGCCAGGAGGGTTTGTCCCGGACCAGCTGCTCGAGCACGGTGTCCTTGCCCACCCCGCTTGGGCCCGACAGGACCACGAGCCTGCCCTTGGCTTGGTGCTGGTTCATACCGGGCCCGAGGGTAGGGCTTCCCAGGGCCAGGTGGCACGAGTGCCCGGGGCAGCGCCCACCTCGAGCCGGAGCCGCTCGAGATCCTCCGGCAGCGGGCTGATGAAGGTGAGCTCGCGCCCGTCGCCGGGGTGACGGAAGTGGAGCATGGCCGCGTGCAGGGCGGGCCGGAGAGTCCTCTCGTCCCCCCGCTTGCCATAGACGCTGTCGCCCACCAATGGCCGGCCGATGTAGGCGAGGTGGACGCGGATCTGATGGGTGCGCCCACTCCCCAGCCGGAGTCGGAGGGCGCTCGATCCGGGCCAGCGCTCAAGCACCTGGAACTCGGTCGTCGCCTGCCGGCCGCCGGGGCCCACCGCCATCCGCCGGGGCCGCCTTGGGTCCCTTCCGAGGGCGGCCTCGATCCGGCCCCGGTCCTCGACGAAGTCACCTTCGACCAGGGCCCAGTACTCGCGCCCCATGGACCTGGTCCGGAGCTGGCGGGCCAGGGAGTGATGGGCAGCGTCGGTGCGGGCCAGGACCAGCAACCCGCTGGTGCCGCGGTCGAGCCGGTGGACGATCCCGGGACGGTCGGCGCCCGCCGCCTGCGACCACTCCCCGCCCCAGCCCTG
>DATDII010000185.1:0-3645 GCA_036521135.1 Candidatus Dormiibacterota bacterium
CTTGGGCATGAAGCGGCTCGAGAACTCGACCCGGGCCGGTACCGACATCCTGCCGATGATCGGCCCAACGATCAGGCCCACGAAGAGGTCGATCCCGGTCCAGAGCCCGCCCCCGGCGACGTGGAGGAAATCGAGGGCCCAAAGCCAGTTGCCCGCGATCGCCGCGACCAGAAAGGCGAGGATGGCGGCGACGAAGGGGAGACCCGCCAAGGGGATGATCTTGAGCCGAGCCGGTGCGGAGCTGCCCGCAACCGCGGCCGGGGGGAGGGGAACGCCGCCGAGCGCCTCTGCCATCTGGGCCTCCGGATACCGCTGGTGGCCGAGCCTTCTGCAGGCCCGGATTCTGCCGAGCGAATTCTAATCGAGACGCGGGGCTTGCGGTGGTGGGCCAGCCCGGCTCGGTAAGTGCCGTGGCCCGGACTTCACGCCTGATACCGGAAAATGGAGCCATGGCAGTGACCGGCGGCTGGGAGGAGCTGGCTCCGGGTGTGTACCGGCTCGTTTCCGAGCCCTTCGACCTCAACGTGGGTCTGGTCGTCGGCCAGATGCGCGCCCTCCTGGTTGACACCGGAGTCTCGCTCAACGCCGGCCAGGGCCTGGTCAAGCTGGCCCAGTCGACCAGTGACCTGCCCCTGGGGGCGGTCAACACCCACCATCATTTCGACCACTGCTTTGGCAACGGAGCCCTGGCGCCCGAGGTGATCTGGAGCCACCGACTCTGTGCCGAGCACCTGCGCTGGGACGGCCTCGAGCAGCAGCGGGAGGTGATCACCGCGGTCAGGGAGGCCCACCAGGTGGTGGCCCAGCAGATCGCCGTCAGCCCAATCGTCGTCCCGGGATGCCTTCTCGAGAATTCGACCGACCTCGACCTCGGCGGCCGCACAGTGTCCCTGATCCACCCCGGGCGCGGCCACACCGACAACGATGTCGCCGTCTGGGTCCCCGACGTCCGGGTCCTGTTCACAGGCGACCTGGTCGAGGAGGGCAACCCTCCCTCCTTTGAGGATGGCTATCCGCTGGAGTGGCCGGGATCGCTGGAGGGACTGGTCGCGCTGGCTCCGGACGCGGTCGTCCCTGGACATGGTGCGGTGGTCGACATGGCCTTCATCCGGCAGCAGCAGACCGAGCTCCAGGAGCTGGCCGATGTCGCCCGGAAGGGGTTTGCCGGTGCCCGGCGTCCTTCGGAGCTGGACGCGGAGACGCCGTTCCCGGGAAAGCCGGCTCGGACCGCGATCCGCCGCGCCTATGTCCAGATCGCCGCCGAGAGCACGGGGGGCTGGCTGGAACGGCAGCCTGGCTGACCCGGAGGCGAGGCCGGGAGGCTGCTCATGCCGGCGCCGTCGGGGTGGCTGCTCGACGGCCGGGATGACGTATCGTCGCGGGCGTGGAGCCTGCCCCTGATCCGATCGAGGGCTCGGTGCTCTGGGAGCCCGGCCCGGGGGTGTTCGAGAGGTCCCGGATGGCCGACTATTTCGGCTGGCTTGCCCGGGAGCGGGGGATCGGAGCGGCTGACTATCCGGCGGTCTGGGACTGGTCCACCAGGGACCCGGGTCGCTTCTGGCAGTCGATCTGGGACTACTTCCAGGTCGGCGAGTGCGAGTCCGGGCCCGGGCTGAGCGGGGAGGGGATGCCCAGGGCCCACTGGTTCTCCGGGACCAGGCTCAACTACGCAGCCAGCGCCCTGGCCGGAGTGCGCGGTCGGGAAGAGGCCCTGCTCGCGTACTCAGAAGTTCGTCCCCCGCTCCACGTCGGTGGAGATCAGCTGCGGCTCCAGGTGGGCAGTGTCGCGGCACAGCTCCGCAGCCTTGGGGTTGGCACCGGCGATCGGGTGGCCGCCTACCTCCCCAACATCCCAGAGGCGGTCGTCGCCTGCCTGGCCACCGCCAGCCTCGGCGCGATCTGGTCGAGCTGCTCACCTGACTTCGGGGAGCAGGCGGTCCTAGATCGTTTCCAGCAGATCGAGCCCAAGGTTCTCTTCGCCGTCGACGGCTACCGCTACGGTGGTCGGGACTTCGACCGGAGCGAGGTGGTGAAACGGCTTCACCAGGGGCTCCCGTCCCTGGTCGGGGTGATCGCGGTCCCGTACCTGCTGCCGGAGCCGGCACTGCTGCCGAATGGGAGCATCCCCTGGTCGCGGGCGGTGGCGGAGCCCCAGGAGCCGGTCTTCGAAGAGGTCGAGTTCGAGCACCCGCTCTGGATCCTCTTCTCCTCAGGGACGACCGGGCTGCCCAAGGCGATCGTGCACAGCCACGGCGGGATCGTGCTGGAGCACCTCAAGGTCCTCGGCCTCCACGCCGACATGGGCTTGGGCGATCGCAGCTTCTGGTTCACAACCACCGGCTGGATGATGTGGAACTACCTGATCGGCGCCCTGCTGGTCGGAGCCAGCCCGGTCCTGTTCGACGGAAGCCCGAGCGAGCCCGACTTGGGCCGGCTCTGGAGCCTCGCGGCGGAGGCGGGAGTCACCCACTTCGGCACCAGCGCCGCCCACCTCGCCGCCTGCCAGAAGGTGGGGATTCAACCCGCGAGGCAAGTCGACCTCGGCGCGATGCGCTTCCTCGGCTCGACCGGGTCGCCACTGTCGCCGGGAGGGTTCGCCTGGATCTACCGGGCGGTCAAGCATGACGTCTGGGTGGCGTCACTCAGCGGCGGCACCGACCTCTGCACGGCCTTCGTGCTCGGTTGCCCCGGGATGCCGGTCCGGGCCGGCGTGATCCAGTGCCGCGGTCTCGGGGCGCTGGTCGAGGCCTTCGACCCCGGCGGCCGACCGCTGATCGATCAGGTCGGGGAGCTGGTGATCCGGGCCCCGATGCCGTCGATGCCAGTCTGCTTCTGGGGTGATCCTGACGGCGCTCGCTACCGGGCCAGTTACTTTGCCCAGTTTCCTGGGGTCTGGCGGCACGGGGACTGGGTCCGGATCCGCCCCGATGGCGGAGTCGTCATCTACGGACGGTCCGACTCGACCATCAATCGCCACGGCGTGCGAATGGGCACCAGCGAGATCTACCGGGTGGTCGAGGAGCTGGAGTGGGTCCGCGACAGCCTGGTCGTGGAGGTCGCCCGTCCGGACGGCGAGTCCTGGCTGGCCCTCTTCATGGTTCTGGTTCCCGGGCGGAACCTCAGCGACTCCCTGGTCAAGGACGTCAAGGCGGCGATCCGGACCGCGATCTCGCCACGCCACGTGCCCGACCGGGTGGAGCAGGTCGCCGCCATCCCTCGCACGCTCAGCGGCAAGAAGCTCGAGGTCCCGATCAAGCGCATCCTCGAGGGAGCGGAGCCGGGCGAGGTGCTGGACCTGGACGCCGTCCAGGAGCCCGGGGCTCTGGCGCCCTTCCTCGAGCTGGCCCGAACATCAGGAGGGGCGGCCGGCACCGATCAGCGGGGGTGAGGCGGTTCCGGCCCGGGGCCGCCTATCATCGGTGGCCTTGAGCACCTTCCTCGTTGCTTGGCGGGTGCCCGGGTCCGAATCGTGCCTGGATCCGGGGGATAGATAGGTGGGGCAGCGCCGGGCCTGGCGGGCAGCCGGGGCGGTGGTCGCCGCCGTCGCCGGGGGCGGTGCCGCGGCGGTGGCCGCCCGGCTCGCCTTCCGGCGGCGGGAGGTCCGCTGGGGGCCGCCCGAGCGCCAGCGGTCCGAGCCCTACCTCA
>DATDII010000186.1:0-3234 GCA_036521135.1 Candidatus Dormiibacterota bacterium
CAGATCGCCTGGCGGCGCCGGCTCGGGCTGAGCGCCGCCTTGGCTGAGAACACCCCGGCCCCGGCCTCCAGCACCGCCGCGGCCGCCGCCAGCCCGCAGAGGATGAAGGTCGCCATCTCCATCCGCATCAGGCCGGGGACCTCCGCCACCAGGGGCCAGCCGTCGACCAGGAGACGCCTGGCCCGGGCCACGGCGTGAGCCTCGCTCGCCACCATCCCGGGGGACACCTGCCCGCCCCACCACTCCTCCTCGGGAACCCCATGCTCCGCCAGCACCTCGAGGGGGAGGTAGCGCCGCCCGCGGTCCCGGTCCGCGGCCACGTCCTGCCACATGTTGGCCAGCTGGAGGCCGGTGCAGATCGAGTCGGAATAGCCGACCCGCTGCGGGTCCCGGATCCCCTCCAGGGCCAGCACCAGCTCCCCGACCGGGGTCGCCGAGAGGGTGCAGTAGCGATCCAGCTCGGCCCAGGTCTGGTACCGGGTCACCTCCTGGTCCTGGAGGTTGGCCTGGATCAGACGCTCGAAGGGGCCGCGCTCCAGCTGGAAGCGCTCGACCACCGGCTGGAGGCGCTGGAAGACGGGGTGGCGGGGGTGGCCCCCGTAGCAGGCGGCCAGCTCCTCCTGGGCCAGGCCGAGCAGGGCGGGGGGGTCGCCCAGACCCTCGTCACCGAGGTCGTCGACCAGGCGGCAGAAGCCATAGATCGCCGCCCGCGCCTCGCGGCGGCCGGGCCTGAGCAGCCAGGCGGCGATCGGGAAGTTCTCCACCCGGCGCGCTTGCTGCTGCCGCTGCCGGCTGTAGTCCGGGAGCGAGGCGGTGTCGGCGTCGCCCCCGGGGGCCACCCCGACCGGCAAGACCGTCACCGCCTCTGCCCGGCCGGGGCGGGCCGGGTGCGCAGCGCTCGACCGAGGGCCATCACCGGGAAGATGGTGGCGTAGAGGTGGTAGCGGAGGTAGAAGGCCCGGGGGAAGCCGGTGCCAGTGAACTGCTGATCGGTCCAGCCGCCGGTCTCCTCCTGGTGCTGGAGGAGCCACCTGACCGCCGACTCGGTGGCGGCGGTGAAGCGGTGCCTGGCCTCGGCCTCGCCGGCGGCATCCCCGGCCTCGAGCAGGGCCAGCAGCGCCCAGGCGGTCTGAGAGGGGGTTGGCTCCCCGCGCCCGATGTGGGCCCGGTCGTGATAGGAGAGGACCGATTCCCCGAAGCCGCCGCTGGCGTGCTGGTTGAGGCGCACCCAGTCCCCGATCCGGACCAGCCGGTCGCCGTCCTCGGGGAGCTGAAGGGCGGCGTAGGCGGTGGCCGCGGCCGCGTCGCCGTACACGTAGTTGACGCCCCAGCGCCCGTAGTAGGCGCCGGCGCCCTCCTCGGCCGACCGGAGCCACGCCAGGGCCCGGTCCCGGGCCGGCTCCAGGTCCCGGCCCCCGACCCGGGTCAGCGCCTCGACCACGTGGGCGGTCACGTCCGGGCTCGGCCGATCGAGCATCTCGCCAAAGTCGGCGATGGGGAGGTGCTCGACCCAGGTCCGGTTGTTGTCGGCGTCGAAGGCGGCGTAACCCCCATCCTCGCCCTGCATCACCAGCAGCCAGGCGACGGCCCGGCTCATCGCCTCACCCACCGCCGTCGACTCATGGCGATCGTGGCCGGCGACGGTCAGCGCCGAGAGCACGACCGCGGTGTCGTCGGTGTCGGGGTACTGGTCGTTGTAGAACTCGAAGGGCCAGCCGCCAGGCGGGGTGCCGGGCCGGCGGACGGCCCAGTCGCCGATCTTGGCCACCTCGCGGGCCACCAGCCAGTCGATCGCCTTGACCAGGGCGGGGTGCCGGGCCGGCACCCCGGCGTCGAGGAGGGCCCACAGCGCCAGGGCGGTGTCCCAGACCGGGGAGATGCACGCCTGGAGCCGGAAGCCCTGCTCGTCCTCGATGCCGAAGCTCTCGAGCGCGTCAAGCCCCCGCTCCATGACCGGGTGGTCAAGTGGGTAGCCGCGGGCGCGCAGGGCCATCAGACCGTAGACCCAGGGGGGCTGGATCCCGGCCCAGGAGCCGTCCGCCTCCTGGTGCTCGACGATCCAGCGCTCGGCCCTGGCCAGCGCCCGGGGCCGGAGCCCGACCAGGGCGACGCGGCCGTAGGTGCGCAGGGCGCGATCGACCACCTTCCAGGTCGGCGCCCCGACCCCGGGCCGGTGGGGCCCGAGGGGTAGCTCGTCCCTAGTGGGCGACTCGAGCGGGAAGACGGTCCGCAGGCTGCGCAGGATGGTCAGCGGCACCGTGGTCGCCCGGGCCCAGGAGGCGAGGTCGTAGATGCTCCCCAGCTGCTGAGCCGGGACCAGCATCCACTCAGGTGGGATCGCTGGGATCTCGTCCCAGGGCCAGATCCCGCCCAGGGCGAGCCACATCCTGGTGAAGAGGCGGGTCGCGCGGAGCCCACCCTGCCGCTCCACGAATCGCCAGGCAAGCTGGACCTGGGGATCGCGGGCGGGCACGCCCGCGGCCCGCATCGCCACCAGGACCTCGGCGGTGATGCTGACGTCGCCTCCCACCTCAGGCGCGATCCCGTAGCTGCCGTCCTCCCGCTGCTGCCCGCGGAGGTACTTGACCACCGCCGCCTCGCGCCCGGGCCAGGCCCGACCGAGGAAGCGCTGGAGGAGGAGGTACTCGGCCGTGATCGAGGCGTTGCTCTCCAGCTCACCTGACCAGGAGCCGTCCGGGTTCTGGCGCTCCAGGAGCCGGTCCACCGCCCGGTGCAGGGCCTGCTCGACCTCGTCCTGGGCCGGGCCTTCGGAGCCAAGCCCCGGGGGACGCCCGGGATCCAGTTCCAGGGTCAATTCCAGCGCTCGCCGAGCCAGCGGCCGAGGAGCTCGAGGTCGACCGCACCGTCCTCGGACAGGGGCAGCTTGGCGGCCGCCACCAGGGCCCGCTCGGTCCAGGTCGTGGTCAGGCCCTGGCAGCGCTCGTCGACGCCTCCCTGGCGGAGCAGCGCGACGGCGCCGGCCAGGTCGCGGCGGCGCAGCCCGGGCGGCTCGAGCCAGGAGCGCGCGGCCCGGCCCAGCTCGCCGTTCCCGGTGAGGGCGAGGACCATGGGCAGGCCCTGCTTGCCGCGGAGGAGGTCGTTGCCGACCGGCTTGCCCGTGGCCGCGCTGTCGCCGAAGACCCCGAGCACGTCGTCGCGCAGCTGAAAGGCGACCCCCAGGGTCCGTCCGAAGCGCTCGCACGCCTCCACCGTCGCCGCCGCCGCCCCGGCGGC
>DATDII010000187.1:0-5845 GCA_036521135.1 Candidatus Dormiibacterota bacterium
ATCGACGCCCTCTACGACGACATCCTGATGTGGGAGATCTGGCAGGTCCACGGGCCCCGCTGGCGCAGCGATCCCCAGCATTTCGGGGAGGAGACCGGGCGCCTGGTCGAGGCCGCCGCCTCGGCCACCGAGGAGCGCCACGGCGCGGCCATCTCCCGCCGCGACCAGCTTCTCCCCGGGCTGGATGCCACCCTCCCGGGGCTGGACCTGCTGGTGACCCCGGCGGCGCCGTTTGTGGCACCGGCCACGACGCCGCCGATGGACACGCCCGAGGGCGAGGCCGAGGGCCGCTTCACCAAGGTCTTCAACCTGACCGGGGCGCCGGCCCTGGTCCTGCCCTGCGGCTGGACTAGGGATGGCCTGCCCACCTCCTTGCAGCTGGTCGGAAGAAGGGGTGAGGACGGAGCGCTTTTGGCCGCCGCCGCCCTGGTGGAGGCGGTCCTCGACGTCCCCCGGCGGGAGCCGGTGACCGGATGACCTGGCGAGGGAGGCACAGCTGATGCGGGCCGCCGTCTATCGGGCAGCGGGCCAGGTGGTGGTCGAGGACGTCCCCGACGCCGCCCTGGCGTCCCCGACCGACGCCCTGGTCCGGGTCCTGCGCTCCTGCGTCTGCGGCTCCGACCTCTGGGCCTACCGGGGCGTGATTCAGCGTGCGGCCGGATCCCGCCTCGGCCACGAGTTCCTGGGCCTGGTCGAGGCGGTTGGCGACGAGGTCCGGACCGTGCACCGGGGCGACCTGGTGGTCGCTCCCTTCCAGTGGTCGGACAACACCTGCCCCGCCTGCCTTGACGGGATCCAGACGTCCTGCGTCGCCGGGGGTACCTTCGGCGCGCCCGGCACCGACGGCGGCCAGGGCGAGGCGGTCCGGGTGCCTGAGGCGGATGGGACTCTGGTCGCGGTCCCGGGCGGCCTGGCCGAGGTGGGGGAGGGTCTCCTGCCCGCCCTGCTCGGGCTGACCGACGTGGTCGCCACCGGCCTCCACGGGGCGGTCCTGGCCGACACCAAGGAGGGCTCGACGGTGGCCGTCATCGGCGACGGCGCGGTCGGCCTCTGCGCCGTGCTCGGCGCCCGCCAGATCCTGGGCGCGGAGCAGGTCATCCTGATGAGCCGTCACCGGGACCGGACCGAGGTCGGCCGGGCCTTCGGCGCAACCGACGTCGTGGCCGCCCGGGGCGAGGAGGGAATCGCGGCCGTCCGCCAGCTCACCGGCGGCCTCGGGGTACGTCACGTGGTCGAGGCGGTGGGCACCCCCGAGTCCTGGGAGATGGCGGTCGGCATGGCCCGCGAGGGCGGTTCGATCGGCGCCGTCGGGGTGCCCCACACCATGCCCCAGCTGCCCCTCTTCCCCCCCTTCGTCCACCACCTGCGGATCAGCATGGGGGTCGCCCCGGCGCGCCGGTACCTGCCCGACCTGATGTCCAGGGTGACGGCGGGGAGCCTCGACCCGAGCCCGGTCTTCGACACCAGCCTGCCGCTGGAGCGGGTCGCCGAGGGCTATTCCCTGATGTCCCAGCGGCAGTCGATCAAGGTCATGCTGACTTGAGCCCGGTCCACTCCGGGCAGAGCTGGAGGAGGCGATGAAGCAGACCGCCTACCGGGGATACCACTCCTACGACTACCTGGTCCCGGACCAGGACTACCGGGTCTTCGAACTCGCCGCCGAGCTGGACCGGGTCCCCTCCCGCCCGGTGCCCACCTCGGCTGACGAGGAGGCCCGGGTGGAGCGCCTGATGAGCGAGGGACCGGTGATCTCCCTTCACGATCATCCTTCAGTTCTGCCCGACGAGGTGGACCAGCTCTTCGACTACCGCCGCCACGGCCGGGACACTACCGGCTACCTCGGCCTGAGCCAGTCCCGCCTCGACGCCGTCTTCGACAACCTGGCCGACGGCGAGGGCCAGATCACTTCGCTGATGGGCTGGAAGTGGGACGACACCCTGGTCGACTTGGGCATGCGCCTCTGCGACATCGCCCACCAGGACTTCGTCCGGATCGTGTACCGGGCCGGGGACATCGAGCAGGCCCGGGCCAAGGGCCAGCTCGGGCTCATCCTGGCCGTGGAGTCGGCGACGCCGATCGAGAACGAACTGGACCGGCTCGACATCCTCTACGGCTTCGGGGTCCGGGCGATGGGGGTCACCTACAGCGAGGCCAACAGCCTCGGCAGCGGCCTGGCCGAGGCCAGCGACGCCGGCCTGACCGCCTTCGGCCGGCGGGCGGTCCACCGGATGAACCAGCTCGGCATCCTGGTCGACTGCTCCCACGCCGGCGACCGCACCACCCTCGACACGATCGAGGCCAGCCGGGCGCCGGTGTCGATCTCCCATGCCGGGGCCAGGGCGGTCTGGCCCACCGCCAGGATGAAGCCCGACGAGGTGATCCGGGCCTGCGCCGAGAAGGGCGGCATCATCGGCATCGAGGCCGCCCCGCACACGACCCTGTCGCGGGAGAGCCCGCGCCACACCATCGACAGCTACATGGCCCACTTCGAGTACTGCTGCGATCTGGTGGGGATCGATCATGTCGCCTTCGGTCCCGACACCACCTTCGGCGACCACGTCGGTTTGCACCGGGTCGTGGACCAGCGCTTCGGCCAGGGGCTGCCCAAGCCCAATCCGCCCCTTGACTTCGAGCGGGTCGAGTGGGTGGACGGCCTCGAGAGCCCGGCCGAGGCCTTCACCAACATCGCCCGCTGGCTGGTCAGCCACGGCTACTCGGACGAGGACGTCCACAAGGTCCTCGGCGGCAACGTCCTCCGCCTGATCAGCACCGCCTTCGAGGCCCACCCGTGAGCAACACCGCAGCCGACGTCAGCCCCGCCCAGCGGCAGAGGGTCGCCCTGGTGACCGGGACGGCTCACGGGATCGGGGCCGCCATCGCGAGCGCGCTGGCGGCCGACGGGCTCGAGGTCCACGGCGTCGACAAGGACGAGCTCGACATCACCGACGGGCGGGCGGTCACCGACTACTTCGCCAAGCTGGGCCCGGTCGACGTCCTGGTCAACAACGCGGGCGGGGTCTGCGGCCAGGTCCACCACCCGATCGAGGAGATCAGCGATGAGGACTGGGCCGCGATCGTCGACGCCAACCTGACCGGCACCTTCCACTGCACCAGGGCGGCCGTGCCCGCGATGAAGCGGCGCGGATGGGGCCGGATCGTGAACATCTCCTCGGGAGCCGGGCGGAGCGTCAGCCTGACCGGGATCCAGGCCTACGCCAGCTCCAAGGCCGGCCAGATCGGATTCACCCGCCAGATGGCCCACGAGCTGGGCCGCTTCGGGATCACCGTCAACTGCATCGCCCCCGGCTTCGTGCTCTCCAACCCGACCTCGATCAAGCAGTGGCAGGGCTACGGCGAGGCGGGCCAGGCGGCCCTGCTCGAGGCGATCGCGGTCCGCCGGCTCGGGCAGCCCGAGGACATCGCCAACGGGGTCCGCTTCTTCGTCGCCGACCAGTCCTCCTGGGTGACCGGCCAGACCATCTCCATCGACGGTGGCCATGCTCTCTTTTAGGGAGGACGACGAGGAGTACGTCCGCGAGCTGGCGGAGTTCGTGGCCATCCCCAGCGTCGGCCGGGACGCCCCGAGGGAGACGATGCGCCAGGCGGCCCAGTGGCTTGCCGACCAGCTCCACTTCGCCGGCGCTCGGCTGCTCGAGACCGAGGGCAACCCGGTCGTGGTGGCGGAGCTGCCCGGGCCCAAGGGGGCGCCCACGATCCTGGTCTACGGGCACTACGACGTCCAGCCGACCGGGGACCTCAAAGAGTGGGCCAGCCCGCCCTTCGCGCTCACCGTGGACGGCGAGACGATGCGGGGCCGCGGCGCCTCCGACGACAAGGGGCCGGTCTACATCGTGCTCCAGGTGGCCAAGGCGTTCGCCGCCCAGGAGGCCGGTGCCCCGCTCAACGTCAAGTTCGCCTTTGAGGGTGAGGAGGAGATCGGCAGCCCCCACTTCCCCGCCTTCCTCCGCGAGCACGCCGACCTCCTCGCGGCCGACTTGGTCGTCTCCGCCGACGGGGCGATGTGGCGCCCGGGCGAGCCCTCGGTCTCGGTCGCCTCCAAGGGCCTGGTCAGCCTCGACGTCGAGGTCCGGGGCGCCAGCGACGACCTCCACTCGGGGCGCTACGGGGGCACCGTCGCCAATCCGATCCACGCCCTCTGCCAGATCCTGGCCAGCCTGCGCTCCCCCGACGGCCAGGTCCTGGTCGAGGGCTTCTACGACGGCATCCCCGAGCTCGGCGCCGAGCGCCGGCGCGAGATCGCGGCGGTGCCCTTCGACGACCGTGCCTACATGGAGCAGCTCCAGCTCGACGAGCTCCACGGGGAGCCTGGCTACTCGTCCCTGGAGCGGCTCTGGGAGCGCCCGACCCTTGAGGTCAACGGGATCGAGGGGGGCGGCAAGTACACGGTCATCCCCCATGTGGCGACCGGACACCTGTCCTGCCGGCTGGTGCCAGGCCAGGATCCTGCCCGGGTCCAAGAGGCGGTCGCCGCCCACGTCCTGGCCCAGCCCGCACCCGGGGTGAGGGTCTCGGTCCACCCCGACGAGGCCGGGGTCGCCGCCTACACCATCTCCCCCGACCACCCAGCCATCCGGGCCGCCACCGCCGCCCTCGAGCACGTCTACCCGGGCCAGCCCGTGCTGCTGGTCAAGATCGGCGGCACCCTGCCCGCCACCGTCCTCTTCGAGGAGGTGCTGGGAGCCAAGACCCTCTTCTTCTCCTTCTCCACCGCCGACGAGCGCCTGCACGCCCCCAACGAGTACATGCGCATCCGCCGGCTCCGGGAGGGGATGCGCGCCTGGGAGCAGCTCTGGCGCCTGCTCGGCAGCGGTCCCCACCAGCTCCAGCCGAGATCAGCCGTCGCTCCGGAGCCGAGGTGAGCGGGCGGGAGCCCGATCGCCTCCTGGCCCACCTCAGCCGGGAGTTCTTCCAGGTGATGAACTCGGCCGACCCCTTCAGCGCCACCATGATGGGGGTGCCCGGGTTCGACTCCCTGGTCCCGGACCCGAGCCGGCGGGGGTCCCTGGGCAACGCCGCCCGCTTCGCCCGGATCGAGCACCAGCTGGCGACGATCGCGGTCGGGGAGCTAAGTCAGGACGACCGGATCAACCACGCCGTCCTCGGCTGGCTCGCCTGGGGGGCGCGCTCCGACCTCGAGCACGGGCTCTGGGAGGCAAACGCCTCCGCGGGTGGCTACGTCAACCCGCAGTCGGTCGCCTTCCAGGCGATTCCCACCGCCCCGCTCCTGGATGGGGAGGCGGTGGAGGGGTACCGGAGGCGGATCGGCGGTCTGGCCGAGTACTTCGACAGCATCGCCGCCCGCTACCGCCAGGCGAGCTCCGAGGGACGCCAGTCCACCCGCTCCGGGGTGCTCCAGGCGGTCGAGCAGCTCGATGGCCACCTGGCCCAGCCCATCTCCGAGGATGTCCTGGTCGCCGTCCGCCTGCCGGCCGCCAGCGAGAGTGACCGGGCCAGCATCGCCGACCTGGTCGAGAGCAAGGTGCGCCCGGCCCTGTGCCGGCTCCGCGCCTGTCTGGTGGAGGAGCTCCTGCCCCAGGCCCGGCCCGACGACCGGGTCGGGATCCGCTTCGTCCCGGGGGGCGAGGAGGGCTACCGGGCCGCCTTGCGCCGGAACACCACGACCGAGCTCACGGCCGGGGAGATCCACCAGATCGGGCTCGACCGGATCGCCAGCCTAGAGGGGGAGTGGTCGGAGCTGGGCTCCCGGGTGCTCGGCACCAGCGACGTGGCCGAGGTCAGGGCCAGGCTCCGTGATGACCCCGCCCTGCGCTTCTCCAGCGGCGCCGAGATGGTCGCGGTGGTCACCAGGGCGCTGGCCCGGGCC
>DATDII010000188.1:0-2853 GCA_036521135.1 Candidatus Dormiibacterota bacterium
GGATCGGCGGCGAGGGCGCGGGCCAGGGCGGGCACGGCGGCCCGCTCACCGACGTTGCCCAGAGCCAGGGCGGCGTTGCGGGCGAGCCGCTCCCGACCGCTGCGACGGACTGTGGTCGACCGGAAGCGGGCCTGGAACTCGGGCTCGGAGAGCTCGAGCAGCTCGATCAGGTCGGGGTAGGGGACGGGACCGTGGGCGGTCGTGGCCTGGCCGACCGGGACCGGGGTGGGGGCGAGCCGGGCGTTGATCGGGCAGGCCTCCTGGCAGAGATCGCAGCCAAAGACCCAGCTTCCCATCAGCGGCCGCAGCGCGCTCGGGATCGGCCCCTGGTGCTCGATGGTGAGGTAGCTGATGCATCGCGGGGTGTCGATCACCCCGGGCGCCACCAGCGCCCCGGTCGGGCAGCTGGGCAGGCAGGCCCGGCAGGTTCCACAGTTGCGCCGCGAGGGCTGGTCCGGGGCCAGCTCCATGCTCAGCACCAGCGAGCCCAAGAGCACGTAGGAGCCGGCCTCCCGGCTGATCAGCTGGGTGTGCTTCCCGCTAAACCCGAGTCCGGCACGCTCCGCGATGGCCCGGTCCAGGGCCCGCCCGTGATCGACGAACCGATGCCAGCGCAGACCGGGTGCCAGCTCGGCCAGGCGGTGCGCCAGCTGCGCCAGGAGGCGCTCGAGCTGGAGGTGGTAGTCCTCACCCAGGGCGTATCCGGCGATGCGCCCCCTGGGGCGCTCAGGATCCGAGGTCGGCTCGGGGACGCCCCCAAGCGCGGCGGCGGCGGGCCGGTAGGGGTAGCCGAGGGCGACCAGGCTCCGTCCCCAGGGGAAGCGGCGCCCAAGGTCGCGGGCCTGCTCGATCCGCTCAGGGGTGTACCAGGGCAGTCCCGCCATCCTGCCCGCGGCCAGGGCCTGGCGCGCCCTGGCCGCCGCCTCTTCGAAGGGGGCGAGGTCGGTGACCCCGACGTCGGAGAAGCCCAGGCGGCGGGCCTCATAGTCGAGCCGCTGCCGCAGGGAGAGGCCGGGGAGACTCGGCCGCGGTGCGGCGCCAGGCGGCGGCATCCCGACATTGTCGGGCTCGGCTTTGCCATGATTGGCCGGTGACCGATTCCGAGTTGACGGCGCGGATTCGGGGCGTCGTCGCCTCCGGGCCGGCCAGCGACAGCCTCTTGGCCACCCAGCCCCGACCGGGGGAGGTGGTTGTCCAGGCCCATCCCAGCTCCAACTTCGTGGTCGTCCTCACGCCCGGGGTTCGCCAGGTGCTGGAGGCGGCCCTGCGCACATGGATCCCCGGTCTGCGAGAGGTTCGCTTCGACCCGCACCACTAGGCGGGCACCGGGCGCAGGCGACCCGGCCCATTCAGCGATCCGGCCAGGAGCCGGCCACCAGGAGGTGATCAGATTGCGAGCAAAGGCGACTGACGGCGACCCCGGCGCGCTCGAGGCCGACACCCTGGTGCTCCCTTACTTCCAGGGTGAGCCCCTGGGTCAGTTGGCGGCGAGCGTGGACCGGGCCCTGGACGGGTTGCTGTCCCGGATGCGCGACGACCACCAGTCGACCGGGGTGTTCCCCAAGTTCCAGGTGGTCCCGACCTCGGGTCGGCTGGGCGCGACCAGGGTCGCCTTTCTCGGCCTCGGCCAATCCCTGGTCCTCGACGGGTACCGCCTTCGCAACGCCCTCCAGCTGACGGTCCGGGACGTGAGGCGGTACTCCAGTCGGACCGCGGTCGTGGTCGATGCCGAGGTGCTTGCCGCGCTCAGCGCCCAAGATGAGCGGCAAGGCGAACCGCCGGCGGTGGCCCGGGCGGTGGCCGAGGGGGTGGCGCTTGGGAACTACCACCTCGGCCAGCGCAGGACGCAGGAGGACCAGGGCGCCGTCGAGGAGCTGGAGGTGATCGGGCTCGGGACCGGATCCGAGGTGAGGTCAGCCGTGACCGAGGGGGTCACCCTCGGGGAGAGGACCAACCGGACCAGGGAGCTCCAGTGGCAGCCGAGCAACGAGCTGACGCCCACCCATCTCGCCGCGGAGGCGGAACGGATCGGCAAGGAGCACGACCTGGAGGTCGAGGTGCTCGACCGCCCGGCCATGGAGAAGCTCGGGATGGGAGCGCTCCTGGCGGTGGCGAGGGGCTCACACGAGCCGCCCAAGCTGGCGTCGCTCCGCTATCGCCCCAAGGCCAAGGCCAAGTCGAGCAAGGTGCTCGCCCTGGTGGGCAAGGGGATCACCTTCGACTCGGGCGGGATCTCTCTCAAGCCCAACCCGGGGATGTTCACCATGAAGGGGGACATGAGCGGCGCTGCCGCGGTGATCGAGGCAATGGCCCTGGTCGCCGAGATGGAGCCGGCGATCGAGGTCATGGCGGTGGCCGCCCTCACGGAGAACATGCCAGGAGGTGGGGCGATCAAGCCGGGCGACGTGGTCCAGGCCATGAACGGCAAGAGCATCGAGATCAACAACACCGATGCCGAGGGGCGGCTGGTCCTGGCCGACGCCCTTGGTTTCGCCATCGACCGCGGCGCGACCCACCTGGTCGACGTGGCCACCCTGACCGGCGCGGTGGTGGTCGCCCTCGGCCATCCGGTCACCGGCGCGATGGGAACCAGCCCCGAGCTGATCCGTCAGCTCCAGCACGCCGGTGCGCTGGCGGGCGAGCGGATCTGGGAGCTGCCCCTCTATCCCGAGTACGACGTCTGCCTCACCTGCGAGATCGCCGACATGCACAACACGTCGGGAACCCCAGGGGCGGGCTCGATCAACGGTGGGGTCTTCCTGCGCCAGTTCACCAACGACCTGCCCTGGGTCCACCTCGACATCGCCGGGAGCGCGTGGCACACCGAGGCGCTCTGGCGCCGGATCGTGCCCT
>DATDII010000189.1:0-4950 GCA_036521135.1 Candidatus Dormiibacterota bacterium
GGTTGCGGTTGAGCCAGGCGCTCGATCTGGCTGCGCTCGGCGAGGCGCGGCTGGTGGCGGCCGGGCCGGGATCGACCGGGAGATCCGCTAGGCCCATGCCGTCGACATTCCAGATCCCCTGCCCTGGGTGGCCTCTGGTCAGCTCCTGCTCACCACCGGCTTCAGCTGGCCCAGCGCAGCCTCCTCGACACCCTGCTGGAGGGCGAGTTCGAGGACTGGGTGCCAACAGTGTTCGTTATGTTCAGCTCAACGGGACAAGGCACGTTCGACGTGTGTCGGCGGCGGGAATGCAGCCAATGGGCGCGGCAGGCGCTGATCGGGCGTCGGGGCGAGGACCCACGGCCTCAGTCAGGCGGCTGGAGGAGGCGCCGTCAGGGCGTCCGGCCCGACGAGCGAGCTGAGAACGAGTCAAGTTTGACAGTGCCCCGATCCGGCGATAGACTAAGCGTTCGCGCCTCCGGAGGGGCGTCTGCTTGTTCGCGTTTGGCCGTAGCCCCGGAGCGGCCGATGTTCCCCTAGGTCAAATTCAACTTGCCCACCATCCAGCAGTTGGTCCGCAAAGGTCGCCGCCCGGTGACCAAGAAGACCAAGTCGCCCGCCCTTAAGGGTTCGCCCCAGCGCCGGGGGGTGTGCGTCCGCGTCTTCACCACCACTCCCAAGAAGCCCAACTCCGCTCTCCGCAAGGTGGCCCGGGTGCGCCTGACCACCAAGACCGAGGTCACCGCCTACATCCCCGGGATCGGCCACAACCTCCAGGAGCACTCGGTGGTGCTGGTCCGGGGCGGCAAGGTCAAGGACCTCCCCGGGGTCCGCTACCACATCGTTCGCGGCGCTCTCGACACCGCCGGGACCAGGGCTCGCAAGCAGGCGCGCAGCAAGTACGGTGCCAAGCGCGAGAAGCCGGCCAGGGCCTCCTGAGATGCCCCGTCGTCAGCGGGTCTCCCGCCGCGTCATCGTCGCCGATCCCCAGTTCCACAGTGAGGGGCTGGCCAAGTTCATCAACTCGGTGATGCTCAACGGCAAGCGCTCGACCGCAGAGGGGATCGTCTACGACGCTCTCGGGCGGATCTCCAAGAGCCAGCGCCGGGAGCCGCTCGAGGTCTTCGACCAAGCGATGCGCAACGCGACCCCGATCATCGAGGTCAAGCCCAAGCGGGTCGGGGGCGCGACCTATCAGGTGCCGGTCGAGATCCGCCACGACCGCCGACTGGCCCTGGCCCGGCGCTGGATCATCCGGGGGGCTCGGTCCCGCCACGGCCGGAGCATGGCGGACAAGCTGGCCGCCGAGCTGATGGACGCCAGCAACGGCATGGGCCAGGCGGTCAAGCGCAAGGAAGACACCCACAAGATGGCCGAGTCGAACAAGGCCTTCTCCCACTTCCGCTACTGATGGGCGCCCAGATGTCGGTCGCCCCCAGCGGGGCGGGGGCCAAGCGGCGGGTGCCCCTGAGCCAGGTCCGGAACATCGGGATCATGGCCCACATCGACGCCGGCAAGACGACCACCACCGAGCGGGTGCTCTTCTACACCGGCCGGATCCACAAGATGGGCGAGGTCCACGACGGCGCCGCAACCATGGACTGGATGGTCCAGGAGCAGGAGCGCGGGATCACCATCACCTCGGCCGCGACCGCGGCCGAGTGGCAGGGCCACCAGATCAACATCATCGACACCCCTGGGCACGTGGACTTCACCGCCGAGGTGGAGCGCAGCCTGCGCGTCCTCGATGGCGCGATCGCGGTCTTTGACGCCGTCAGCGGGGTTGAGCCGCAGTCGGAGACGGTCTGGCGGCAGGCCGACCGCTACGACGTGCCTCGGATCTGCTTCATCAACAAGATGGACCGGGTGGGAGCCGACTTCTACGCGGCGGTGGATTCGATCAAGGACCGCCTTGGGGCAAGGGCTATCCCGGTCCAGCTGCCGATCGGGGCCGAGGACGGCTTCGAGGGTGTCTTCGACCTGATCCGAGAGCAGGCGACCGTCTACACCGACGACCTGGGTACGGCGCTGACCAACACCGAGATGCCGGCCGCGATGGCGGCCTCGGTCAAGGCCGCCCGCCAGGAGCTGGTCGAGGTGGCGGCCGAGTTCGACGACGACCTGATGCAGGCGTACCTGGACGACCAGCACATCGGCGCCGACGAGCTGAGCCGGGCGATCCGCCGGGGCACCGTGGCCGCCGAGATCTTCCCCGTCTTCTGCGGCGCCGCGCTCCGCAACCGCGGGGTCCAGCCGCTCCTCGACGGCGTGGTCGAGTTCCTACCCAGCCCACTCGACCGGCCGCCGATCACCGGGACCGACCCCAAGGCCGGTACCGAGCTGGTCCGCGAGGCGGCCGACGACGCCCCCTTCTCGGCGCTCGCCTTCAAGATCATGACCGACCCCTACGTCGGCAAGCTCACCTTCTTCCGGGTGTACAGCGGGACCCTGAAGTCGGGGAGCTATGTCTACAACGCCAGCAAGGGGGAGAAGGAGCGGGTCGGCCGGATCCTCAAGATGCACGCCAACCGGCGCGAGGAGATCGAGCAGGTGATGGCCGGGGACATCGCCGCTGCCATCGGGCTTCGCCACACCTCGACCGGGGACACCCTGAGCGATGAGTCGGCCCCGATCGTTCTCGAGTCGATCACCTTCAGCGAGCCGGTGATCAGCGTCGCCATCGAGCCCAAGACCAAGGCGGACCAGGACAAGCTCGGGATAGCCCTCCAGAAGCTGGCCGAGGAGGACCCCACCTTCCAGGTCAAGACCGACCCCGAGACCGGCCAGAACCTGATCTCCGGGATGGGCGAGCTCCACCTCGAGGTGATCGTGGACCGCCTGCTCCGCGAGTTCAAGGTCGATGCCAACGTGGGCAAGCCCCAGGTCGCCTACCGGGAGACGCTTCGCAAGGAGGCCAAGGGCACCGGCCGCTTCGTCCGCCAGACCGGCGGCCACGGCCAGTACGGCCACTGCGAGCTCCTGGTCGGCCCCAACGAGACCGGCAAGGGCTTCGAGTTCATCAACAAGATCGTCGGCGGGACGATTCCCAGGGAGTACATCGCCCCGATCGAGAAGGGCTGCATCGACGCCCTCCAGGCGGGCGTGGTCGCCGGCTACCCGGTCGTCGACGTCAAGGTGACCGTCTACGACGGCTCCTACCACGACGTCGACTCCTCGGAGCAGGCCTTCCAGATCGCGGGCTCGATCGGGATGAAGGACGGGATGCGCAAGGCGTCGCCGGTCCTGCTGGAGCCGATCATGAAGGTGGACGTCACCGTCCCCGAGGCCAACCTGGGCGATATCATCGGGGACCTCGCCTCGAGGCGAGGCCACACCCTGGGGATGGAAAGTCGCCGGGCCATGCAGATCGTCCATGCCGAGGTGCCCCTGGGGAACATGTTCGGCTACGCGACCCAGCTGCGAAGCATGACCCAGGGTCGCGCCAGCTACACGATGGAGTTCGACCACTACCAGGATCTGCCCCAGAACCTGGCCGAAGAGATCACCGCCAAACGGAAGAGTTGAGTGACCACCAGCAGATCAGCGCAGAGCGCCAACCGCTAAGGGCAGGGAAGAATGGGTAAGAAGAAGTACGACTCCAGCAAGCCGCACATAAACGTCGGCACCATCGGTCACATCGACCACGGCAAGACGACGCTGACCGCGGCCATCACCAAGGTCCTCGCCAGCGACGGCCTAGCCGACTTTCGCGCCTTCGAGAGCATCGACAACGCTCCGGAGGAGAAGGCCCGTGGGATAACCATCGCCGCCTCGCACGTGGAGTACGAGACCGCGACCAGGCACTACGCCCACGTCGACTGTCCCGGCCACGCCGACTACATCAAGAACATGATCACCGGGGCGGCCCAGATGGACGGAGCCATCCTGGTCGTCGCCGCCACCGACGGACCCATGCCCCAGACCCGCGAGCACATCCTGCTCGCCCGCCAGGTCGGCGTGCCCTACATCGTGGTCGCCCTCAACAAGGTCGACATGGTCGACGACGAGGAGCTGCTCGAGCTGGTCGAGCTCGAGGTGCGCGAGCTGCTCAGCAAGAACGAGTTCCCCGGCGACGACGTCCCCGTTGTCCGGGTCTCCGCGCTCAAGGCCCTCGAGGGCGATCCCGAGGCGGTCGCCCAGGTCCGCCAGCTGATGGAGGCGGTCGATACCTACATCCCGGTGCCGGAGCGGCCCATCGACCAGCCCTTCATGATGCCGGTCGAGGACGTCTTCTCGATCGAGGGTCGAGGGACTGTGGTCACCGGCCGGATCGAGCGCGGCCTGGTCAAGGTGAACGACACGGTCGAGATCGTGGGCATCAAGGACACCACCAAGACGGTCGTCACCGGGGTCGAGATGTTCCACAAGCTGCTCGACCAGGGCGAGGCCGGGATGAACTGCGGCTGCCTGCTCCGCGGGGTCAAGCGCGAGGATGTCGAGCGGGGCCAGGTGCTGGCCAAGCCGGGAACGATCAAGCCCCACACCGAGTTCGACGCCCAGGTCTACGTCCTGGGCAAGGACGAGGGCGGCCGCCACACCCCCTTCTTCAGCAACTACCGACCCCAGTTCTACATCCGCACCACCGACGTCACCGGCCAGGTAGCCCTGCCCGAGGGGCGTGAGCTGGTGATGCCGGGCGACAACGTCGAGCTCAAGGTCTCGCTGATCAGCCCGGTCGCGGTGGAGGAGGGGATGCGCTTCGCCATCCGTGAGGGTGGCCGGACGGTCGGCGCCGGCGTCGTCACCAAGATCGGCAAGTAAGTCAGCGCGAGCAGGAGCCCAAGGCAAGCAAATGGCGCAGCGGATCCGGATCAGGCTCAAGGCCTACGACCATCGCGTCCTCGACCAGGCCGCGGCTCGCATCGTCGAGACCGCGACCAGGAACCAGGCCCGCGTGGTCGGTCCGGTGCCGATGCCAACTGAGATCAACAAGTACACCGTGATCCGGGGGCCCTTCATCGACAAGGACTC